>QKAV01000248.1 GCA_003247185.1 Crocinitomicaceae bacterium | reverse complement strand
CATGAAGGCATCGAAGTGACGAAAAAAATGATGGATATCTACTCCAGACAGGAAATAGACTCTCTTTACATGATGATCGAAGAAGAAGGTGGTGTTCTTTCGGAAGAGCAAAACAAATTTCTGGATGACCGCAATGAAAATTGGATTCCAAAAATTGAGACTTTCATAAAGGAAAACAAGACTTTCATCGCAGTTGGAGCCGGTCATCTTGGTGGTCCGAACGGCGTAATCAGACTATTGGAAAAAGCCGGTTACACCCTAACTCCTGTAGAACTATGAAAAAACTGACCCTACTCCTCCTGATCTTCCCGGTAGCACTAATCCTGTTTTCGTGCAAAACCTATAACGAAGACGACAAAACGGAATTTGACGAAAAAATCAGTAAGTACATCGAAAAGAACAAGATTGAAGGCATGCAACGATCGGATTCCGGGCTGTATTACAAAATCATTGAACCGGGAAGTGACCGTAAAATCCTCTATGAAGATGAAGTTCACTTCAAATACAAGGGGAAACTTACAAACGGAACTGTTTTCGATGATCAGACCAAAGAAGGACAAACATTCAAATTACGTGATCTGATTGCAGCATGGAAAGAAATTATGCTTGAGTTGGGAGAAGGCGGAAAAGCCTACATCATTACTCCGCCACAATTGGGTTATGGTGATCATGAACTGAATAAGATTCCTCAAAACTCAATTCTGATATATGATATAGAGATCGTAGAAGTAATCTAAAAATCACACAGAAATTATTGATAAAACGATTCAAAAACCTATTTTTGAGAACCAATAAAAAAGAATTTCAAATTTGATACTGTTATGAGTGTACTCGTTAATAAAGATTCCAAGGTTATTGTACAAGGATTCACAGGAAGTGAGGGAACCTTCCACGCTGGTCAGATGATCGATTACGGAACAAACGTTGTCGGAGGTGTTACTCCGGGTAAAGGAGGTCAATCTCACCTGGATCGTCCGGTGTTCAATACAGTGGCAGATGCTGTAACGGAAACGGGTGCTGACGTGTCTATCATTTTCGTTCCGCCTGCATTTGCTGCGGATGCCATTATGGAAGCTGCCAATGCGGGAATCAAAGTAATCGTTTGTATTACTGAAGGTATTCCGGTAAATGATATGGTTAAGGCTAAAGAATACATTTCTGCTTATGATTGTACGCTTATCGGGCCAAACTGTCCGGGAGTAATTACTGCAGGAGAAGCGAAAGTAGGTATCATGCCGGGATTCGTTTTCAAAAAAGGAAAAATCGGTATTGTTTCCAAATCAGGAACATTAACGTATGAAGCAGCTGATCAGGTTGCAAAAGCCGGATTAGGTATCACAACTGCAATCGGTATCGGTGGAGACCCGATCATCGGAACAACTACAAAAGAAGCGGTTGAACTATTGATGAACGACCCTGAAACTGAAGGAATTGTTATGATCGGTGAAATCGGAGGTAATCTCGAAGCTATCGCAGCGCGTTGGATCAAAGAAAACTCTAAAAAACCGGTAGTAGGATTTATCGCTGGAGAAACAGCGCCTAAAGGTCGTACAATGGGACACGCAGGAGCTATCGTTGGTGGTGCGGATGACACTGCTGAAGCTAAAAAGAGAATCATGCGCGAATGTGGAATCCACGTAGTAGATTCACCTGCTCAGATCGGACAAAAAATGGCAGAAGTATTAGGCGTAACTGCTTAATTACATGTTATATTGATAAAAAAGGCTCTCATCTGAGAGCCTTTTTTTTACGACAAATTAAGCTTTGTTGAATACTTTATTTCCTCTAATACAATCTGACTATCTATATCCGAGATATTAGGAATTGAAGCCACCTCATTTACCAGAAAATCCTTGTACTCCTTGATGGTATTAAAACGTACCTTCACCAAAAAGTCGAATGATCCGGAAGTATGATATAATTCAGAAACCGCATCAAGTGCTTTCATCTGATTCACGAATTCATTTCTGGCTTCTGTTTGATGTTCTTTAATCGCAATATTCATGAAAACCACGATATTTTGACCGATGAGATCAGCGTCCAGTAAAGCCACATATTGCTTGATAAAACCCTGATTTTCCAATTTCCTGATACGCTCATAGATCGGAGTGGGCGTTAAAGCCAATTCTCCCGCCATTTCCTTCGCTGTTTTCATGGCGTCAGTTTGGAGAATTTCAAGGATTTTCTTGTCTATAGAGTCCATATCTAGTGTTTTTTACTTTATAATTCAAATATTATAATTTTTTTTACTTATTTTAATATATATAAATCAAATAACCTCTTTTTTAAACAACATTTGCAGTGAATATCACCAAGAAATGAAAAGAGTTATTAAAGCTTTTGAGAAGTTCCACGACAGTTACCAGGAAGAGATTTACAGTCTTTACCTTGATGGCGAATTGGAACGCGCTACGTTTCCATTTAAAGGGGAAATTGCTGAAGGGGTCATCTTCAATGACGAAGAAGAGGAATGTACATATTTGATCCCAATCTCTACGATCAAAGCATCCAAACTTGGAAGTGCTGACGACGATGACGATGATGATGTAGATCTGAACGAAGATGAAGGTTCTGATCTTGATGTAGGAGACTCAGACGACGATATAGAAGATGAAGAATAAATACCGGGACCTGATAGAGCAAACATTTGATTTTCCGCAACCGGAATTCGAATTAAAAAAAGATCAACTGCTCTTTAGAGGTCTCGATCTAATGCAATTGATAGAGGAGTATGGCACTCCTCTTCGCTTCACATATTTACCATCAATCGGCGAACAAATTGAAGAATGCCGTGGATGGTTTAACAATGCAATAAAAAAACACGACTTTAACGGGGATTACTGTTATTGTTATTGTACGAAAAGCTCCCACTTCAATTTTGTGATGGAAGAATGCGCAAAGCACAATGCGCATATTGAAACATCTTCTGCTTTCGACATTGACATTGTAATTGCACTATTTAAAAAGGGGCTTTTCAACGAAAAAACGTATGTCCTGTGCAACGGTTTTAAGACCGAAGAGTACATTTTAAAGATCAAAGAACTCATCGCGCTTGGTTTTGACCGCATTATTCCAATCATTGATAACTTCAGAGAGTTTGAATTGTTGGACGAGCACATTGATCACCCATTGGAAATCGGAATTCGCATCGCTTCGGAAGAAGATCCGAAATTCGAATTTTATACCTCGCGATTGGGAATAGGTTATACGGATGTAGTTCCTTTTTATAAATGGAAAATCCGCGACCACAAGAAATTCAAACTTTCCATGCTTCACTTCTTTGTGAACACCGGAATCCGTGATAATTCCTATTACTGGAACGAATTACGCAAGTTTATCAATGTTTATACCGACCTGATTAAAAATGGTGCGGACATCCGCTATCTGGACATCGGAGGAGGATTCCCGGTAAAGAATTCACTTGCATTTGAATTCGATTACGAATACATGGTGGATGAGATCGTTGCCCAGATAAAAATCGGAGCAGAGAGTGTAAATGCGGATCATCCCGATATTTTCACCGAATTCGGATCATTTACCGTTGCGGAATCCGGAGGAATGATCTTTTCAATCATCGATCAGAAGAAGCAGAACGACAGAGAGCGCTGGAACATGATAGATGGCTCATTCATGACCTCACTTCCTGACTCATGGGCGATCAACAAGCGATTCATTATGCTCCCTATCAACAGATGGAACGACAAGTATGAACGCGTATTCCTGGGAGGGTTAACCTGCGACAGCGACGACTATTATAACTCGGAGCAACACGTCAATGCAATCTACCTTCCTGAATTCCGCAAGAACAAACCTCTTTACGTGGGATTCTTTAATTGCGGCGCCTATCAGGAATCGATTTCAGGATACGGGGGAATCAAGCACTGTCTCATTCCTTCGGCCAAACACATTCTGATCAATAAAAACGAAGACGGAACGTTCAACCACTGGGTGTTCAGAGAAGAACAAAAGAGTGTGGACATGCTCAAAATTCTAGGATATTAATTCATGCTTAACGCACAATTATTAAAATAAAATGGCTGGTACAATCAGAAACTTTATCGAGAAAAATTATTTGCATTTCAATGCGGCAGCTCTTGTAGATGCTGCAAAAGGATATGAAGAACACATCAATTCGGGGAAAAAGATGTTGATCTCTCTGGCAGGAGCCATGAGTACCGCCGAATTGGGTATTTCACTGGCAGAAATCATTCGCCAGGATAAAGTGCATGTTATTTCTTGTACCGGAGCCAACCTTGAAGAAGATATCATGAATCTGGTTGCGCATAACAGCTATGAGCGTGTACCTCATTATCGTGACTTAACTCCTCAGCAGGAGTGGGATCTTTTGGAAAAAGGTTTAAATCGCGTTACCGACACTTGTATTCCCGAAGAAGAAGCTTTCCGCCGCCTTCAAAAACACATCTTCGATATCTGGAAAGATGCTGAAAATAAGGGTGAACGTCTCTTCCCGCATGAATTCATGTATCGAATGCTTTTATCCGGTGTACTGGAGCAGTATTATGAAATCGATCCGACAAATTCCTGGATGCTGGCTGCAGCTAAAAAGAATTTGCCAATGGTCGTTCCGGGATGGGAAGATTCTACAATGGGTAATATCTTCGCTTCTTACTGCATCAAAGGCGAATTAAAAGCCAGTACGATGAAATCTGGTATTGAATACATGATGTGGCTTGCAGACTTCTACACGGAGACAGCAGGAACGGAAGGAATAGGATTCTTCCAGATAGGAGGAGGAATTGCAGGAGACTTCCCTATTTGTGTTGTACCGATGCTTTATCAGGATATGGAGCGTGAAGACACACCATTCTGGAGTTATTTCTGTCAGATCTCGGATTCCACAACAAGTTACGGATCTTATTCCGGAGCAGTTCCAAATGAAAAAATCACCTGGGGTAAATTAGATATTACGACACCTAAATTTATTGTTGAAAGTGACGCTACTATTGTTGCTCCGCTTATCTTCGCTTATATTCTGGGACAATAATAAACAATAACCAGTTCATTATTATTGCTATCAATACCACTAATAAGGTATTGAACGTTAGCCCTTTGTTTTGTTACTTGCTATCAAATATTTTGATATGATAGCAGCAGTAAAGAACATGTATCACACAAACTCAGATCGCGTATCCGTACTTGTGGAAAAGCGGTATCGTGAGTTGTTCCGTGAAGATTTGGATCAGGGATTTTGTGATCAACTGATTCAATTATATCTCCACCCCGAAGCATTTGATGCCAAAGATTTTAAAGGTTATGATCTGAAAACAATACTTCAGTATTTGCGAATTACGCATAATTACTACCTGGACTCCCGTTTACCGGAGATCGAGCAAACCATCGGACAATTAACGCTCTCAAATGCTCCTACTCCACTCGTAAAACGTGTCGTACTATTCTTTTCAGCATATCGGACAAAATTGCATCAACACATCGAAAAAGAGGAAAAAGGCATCTTAAATCATGTAGAAAATGTCCTCAGAGGAGAAAATGGCGACAAAACTATAGTCGAAGATTTTTTAAAAGAACACGACGATATTGATTCTATATTGACCTATGTAAATGAATTGCTTTCTACGGAATATTTGGAACAGAACATGTCGCTTATTTCACTTTTATCTGCCCAAATAGAACTTTTGATGATCGACTTATACATTCATGGAAGAGTGGAAGAAGAAGTATTCATTCCAAAAGTTTTAAATTATTTTACAGAAAAATAACACTACTATATAGCTGATTTAAAGATATTTAGCCTTCTTATCAATGGAAGGCTTTATTATTTTTATAGTACTATGTATTGCATAATACATTTTTTTACATATATCTTTGTATAAAACATTTCAGGATGAATATTGAAAATACACAAGCGCAAATGCGAAAAGGAATCCTGGAGTTCTGTATTCTGTCCATACTGGATAAAAAAGAGGCCTACCCTTCAGAAATTCTGGAGGCGCTGAAAAAAGCAAAATTGATTGTGGTTGAAGGTACACTCTACCCTCTTCTCACCAGGCTCAAGAATAGTGAACTCCTCACTTATCGCTGGGAAGAATCACCAAGTGGTCCACCTAGAAAATACTTTACTCTTACAGAAAAAGGCAAAACATTTTTAAATGACTTGAATGGCACATGGTCCGAATTAAATCATGCGGTCAACGAAATCACTCAAAACAACTAACATGAAAAAGACAGTATCCGTTAACATCAGAGGGATCAATTTTATTATTGAAGAAGATGCGTATGAGTTACTTCAACAATACCTCGATCGATTAAGCGTAACCTTAAAAAATGAACAGGGAAGCCGTGAGATTATTGAAGACATAGAATTACGCATAGCTGAATTATGCCTGCAAAAGCTCAATACAAGCAAGACCGTTATTGAATTAAGCGACATTCAGGAAATCATAAGTGTCATGGGAGACCCTTCTCAATATATTGATGAAGATGAATCCTTTGAGACAAAACAGGAACCACGGGAAGATAAAACTACAAGTGAAAAGGACTCTGATAAAAAGCTATACCGCGACACCGATAATGCAGTGATTGCAGGTGTATGTGCCGGAATTGCGAGCTTCCTGAAAATTGATGTGGTTATCATCAGAGCTATCTTTGTGATCATGTTCCTGTTCGCCGGTTTCGGATTTCCTCTGTACTTAATTCTATGGGTTATTGTACCGAAAACCAGGAGCACAATCGACCGTCTGCGAATGAAAGGAAAGCCTATTACAGTTGAAACCGTTCGCGAAGAAGTAGAGATCGCAGCAGAAAACATCACGAAAGGGTCCAAACGATTTGCGCAGCAGCTCAGAAATGATGATACCTATTCCAAAAGTATAAGAAACGGTGCTCGGATCATCGGAACTTTATTCGGAATAGGTCTGGTATTTATCGGAATTACTCTTCTGGTACCTTTCCTGATCTTTATTATTGGCGGATTCGAATTTATCCCGGTTGCCAACGAGTCAGGCTTTGTCTCTTTTCCTGAATTCGGGGAGTTTGTTCTGACCAATAGCTCCGATTACAATTTGATGGTTACGGGGATTCTTCTCGTTGGATTTAGTTCCATTATTTTTCTTCTGCTTTCAGGAAGTATGTTCATTTTTAAAATCAGAAACCGATGGGCTAAGACCACCCTCTTCCTTTTGTTTCTATCCGGTTTAACAGGAGGAATTATCTCCGCCGTTGTCGGAATTCGAACCGGTAAGGATTTTATCCAGTATTCCGAAATAGAAGTTGAAGTCGGCTCTGTCTACACAAACGAGCTTTTGTTATTCCCGCAGGAAAGAACACTCAATACCGAAGGAAAAGAAAAGATTAAATCCAATTCCAGGTTAAGTCTGATGGAAGTAGATGGAAATGATGTAAGACTTTATGGCGTACACATCAAATATGTACCTTCTTCGGATTCACTTTTTCACATCACAAAAGAACTCAGTGCTCATGGAAGATCTCAGGAAGCAGGTCTGGAAAGATGTCAGAACATTGACCAGTACACCGAAATTGCAGGAGATAGTTTGTATGTAAATACCTACTATGAATTCCCTAAAGAAGACAAATTAAGGGATCAGGAAGTTCAACTGGTCATACAAATCCCGAAAGGAGGAACAGTCCGCATCAAAGACCGAATCATCACCTTAGATGGTATTGAACCCCAAAAGGACGAATACGACTACGAACAGGATGGATATCTGCGGGGGAACGGTAAATACAAACACTACAATTAATCCTAAAAGTGCACCTCAACGGTGCACTTCTTGTATATTTATGGCATAAGAATTGGTCATAGTGCAAAAACACATATCATGAAACTATTGAAATCACTTCCGGCAATTGCAACCATTCTTCTGTTCCATAATTGTTCTATCGCACAACTCAGACCCGGAATTGAAGGTGGAGTGAACTATTCAACAATCGAGATGTCGAATACAAGCATCGCTCCGGATTATCGATTTGGTTATCACGTAAGAGGAGTAGCAGAATTTGTTCTAAGTGATGTGTTCTCTCTGGAGTCCGGTATCGGAATTAATACACGGGGATACAAGTCGCACGATGAAAGCACAGTTCAGGTATTCGGGTTCAATTCGGTTCAAACAAACGATCGCAACCTAAAACTGAACTACCTGAACATACCTGTTCTGATCAAAGCCGGGAAAGAATTTGGGAATTCCAGGGTATATGTTGGTGTTGGGCCTGATCTCTATTATGCTACATCCGGTAAATACAAGTACACTACAGTTACCACTGTAAACGGTAATGAGCAAATAAATAAAAGCGAAGGAAGTATTGATTTCAAGAATGACAATATTCAAAGATTCGACCTCGCTGCAAAAGGCATTCTGGGTGTTGAATACAATGGATTCTATTTGCAGGCATCATACGAACACGGTTTCATCAACCTGAATACGGACCCAAATGTGAACAATGACATGTTCAACCGCAATTTCGCATTGACACTGGGTTTTAAACTGGGAGGTTACTAAAAGTTCCTGGTTTTGAATCCATTGATTTGGATAAAGCAATGACCTTATTGATGCTGCATTGATTATCTTTGCATAGTGCATTATGTAATTATCGATATTGAAACAACCGGAGGAAGCCCGAAAAATTCCAAAATCACCGAAATCGCTATGTATAAACATGACGGAGAAAAGGTGATTGACGAATATATTACTCTTCTGGATCCTCAAATTCCTATACCTCCGTTTATCGTTCAGTTAACCGGCATTTCTGATGAGATGGTGCGCAATGCCCCTAAGTTCTATGAAATCGCAAAGGATATCGTTGAATTTACAAGGGATTGCGTCTTTGTTGCACATAACGTAGCCTTTGACTATGGTGTAATCCGGGAGGAATTCAAATCATTAGGGTATGATTACCGTTTGCCTCACCTCTGTACCGTGCGCGCCTCGAGATATATTATTCCAGGACATGATTCTTACAGTCTTGGTAAACTCAGCAGAAGTCTTGGAATAGAAATTACAGCAAGACACCGGGCCGGAGGAGATGCACTTGCAACGGCTCATTTATTTGGCATGTTGTATGACAAAACCGGCGGAGATTTTAAAAATTTTGTAACTCAGGAGATCAATCCGAAACAATTACACCCTAACTTATCCTTAGAAGATCTGGAGGCAATCCCGAATAAGACCGGAGTGTACAAATTTTTCAATGAATTCAACCAACTGATTTATATAGGCAAAAGTGTTCACCTGCGTAAACGTGTAGATCAACATTTAAAAAACACGAAAACGAAGAAGGGCATTCAAATGCAAAAAGAAATCGCCCGGGTTGAAGTTGAGCTAACCGGATCTGAGCTCATTGCACTGCTACAGGAGTCCTATCTGATCAAGACACATCAACCGGTCTACAACAGAATGCTGAGACGCAATTCATTTCCATACGGACTCTATCATTATGTGGATAATTCCGGTTACGAACGACTATATATAGATCGTACCTCCAGACACCAGGAAATACCAGTTACAAGTTTCACCACAAAGAAAGAAGGAACGGTATTTTTAGAGCGCATGGTCGAAAGATATGACCTGTGTATGAAATTATGCGATCTCTATCAGTCTTCTTCCGCATGCTTCAGATATACGGTTAAAAATTGCCTGGGAGCTTGCATACAGGAAGAAGCGAATGTGTCATACAATAGACGTGTACAATGTATGATCGACGATGTCACACTTCGGTCGGGAAAATACTTCATTGTGGACAAAGGGAGAACCAAACAAGAGAAAAGCCTGATCAAAATTGAAAATGGTTGTCTTATCGGAATGGGATATGCTCCTTTTGATTTTAAACGAAATCCAATTGAACATTGGGATAACTATCTTGATCTTTATGAGGACAACAGAGACTCCAGAACAATTTTAAAGTTGTTCCTGAGTAAAAATGAAAAACATGAACTGATCAATATCATGGATTTATAAACGATCGGATCAGCCAGTCTCCCAACATCAATACAACTACTATTCCAACAAAAACGATCATGAAGCTCTTTTCTGATAAAACGACAAAATCCGTACCAGCGTTTGCATGAAATAAAAAAAAAGCCGTCGAAATTCGACGGCTTTTCTATGTTTTTCGATTAATATCAGTCTTTCTTCGCCGGAGCTACCTTTTTAGAAAGGTCAACCAAAATCGGCGTTGCGATACAAACTGATGAATAAGTACCTACCAATACCCCAATCATCAGAGCGAATATAAACCCTTTGATCGCTGCTCCTCCAAAAATGAAGATCACCAACAATACAAGGAATGTCGTCATGGATGTATTGATCGTTCTGGACAAGGTAGAGTTCAACGCTGAGTTGATTTGATCCTTCTCATCCGAAGAACGGTGTAGACTCAGGTTCTCACGAATTCTGTCAAACACGATCACGGTATCGTTGATCGAATATCCAATTACCGTTAGAATAGCTGCGATAAAGGCCTGATCAACATCCATATTGAAAGGTAAAATTCCGTGAAGTCCGGCAAAAATACCCAACACAATTACAACGTCGTGGATCATCGCCAGGATCGCTCCTGTTGAATATTGCCATCTTCCGAATCGGAACAGGATATATGTAAAGATGATCAGCAAAGAAAGCACAATCGCGATTGTGGAAGTTGAAATCAATTCTTTGGAAACAGAGGCAGATACACTTCTTGATTCCAAAATCTGATATCCACCAAGTTTTTCATTACAGTCATTCAAACCGGATTTCAATGCCTCTGTCACTTTCTGACCTGCATTTTCATCAGCTAACAAATAGTTCGTTGTGATATCCAATGTAAAGCTGTTCGATCTTGTTTTGATCTCTACAGAAGCCTTTTTACCATCAGGGCTCACAAATTTCTTTTCTAACTCTCCACGTACGTAATCAATCTCTCCTCCGACAGAGTTATCGAATTTAACGGTATACGTTTTACCTCCCGAGAACTCGATACTTGGATTCAATTTACGAACACCCAACATTGCTACTGAACCGGCAATTAAGATTCCTGAGATCAGATAGAATTTCTTTCTGCCACCAACGAAATTAATTGCAAAGTTCTTAAAGGCATTTTTCGTGACTTTTGACTCGAAATTAATCCCTTTACCTTTATCCATCCACCAGTTCACAGTCAAACGAGTGATTACCAATGCTGCGAATACTGAAGTAAAAATACCAATGATCAATGTCGTAGCAAATGATTCGATTGGCCCTGTACCGAAAGCCTTAAGTACAATAGCTGTCAACATTGTTGTAATATTGGCATCCATGATAGAAGAAAGTGCTTTCTTGAAACCGGTATCAATTGCATTCTTCAGATCCTTTCCTGCAGCCTGTTCTTCACGAATACGTTCGAAGATCAGTACGTTCGCATCCACGGCCATACCGATCGTTAATACGATACCTGCAATACCTGCGAGTGTAAGAACCGCTCCGAATGATGCAAGCGAACCGAAAATGAACAGAATGTTTGCAAAAAGTGCGATATCAGCGATAATTCCTGCTTTACCGTAGTAGAACACCATATAGATGAATACAAGCAATAACGCTACTCCGAATGAAATCAAACCTGAGCGTGCATTCTCAGCACCAATTGTAGGTCCAACTTTTGTTTGCTCTTTGATCACACATGGCGCAGGAAGTGCACCACCATTCAATAGCCCTGCAAGGTCTTTTGCTTCCTGAATCGTGAATGATCCCGAAATCTGTGTTCTACCACCATTAATCGGCTCATTTACATTTGGAGCAGAATAAACTACGCTATCCATTGTAATCGCTACAACACGTTGAACATTATCGGAAGTCATCTGTGCCCATTTATCTCCACCTTCATCCGTCATTTCAAGATCCACGGTTACTTTTCCTGCATTTGAATCAAATCCGGTAGAAGCGAATTTAATGTCCTTACCTCCTACGCGTGCTTTACCATTTTCAGGGATACGGATAGCATATAGAATGAATCCTTTTTCCTTCGTGTCACGTGTTATGTTCTCCATATCCGCAGACCACATGAATACCATGTCTTCAGGGAAAATTTCTTTAATGTCTTGTCTGTGAAGAATAGCATCGACCTCTCCTTTATCTTCAGGTGCACAATATCCCGGAGAATACATTCCGAATGGCTTCAACAACTCATCCAAACCTCTTTGCGCTCCATCCAATTTCATGTTATCCAATTGGTCAGTCAAAGAAACTGTCTCATTGGTATCAATATCAGTCGCTGTAGTATCTTTTTCAGCCACTTCCTCTTCCGTCATCTGAGGTCTCTTGGACATCTGAACAGCTGCCTGCCATGCACCTCCGATTTCTCCCATGTTGTATGTCTCAAAGAACTGAAGGTTAGCTGTTGCTACCAATTTCTCCGCAACAGTTACTTCATCCTGAACACCCGGAAGTTCTATGTACAAACGGTTATTCGCCGGATCCTTTTGAACGTTTGGTTGAGCTACACCGAATTGGTTGATACGACGACTCATGATCTCTTCAACACCATCCATCGAGCTGGAAGTCTTGGATTCAAGGAATTTGATAACATCAGCATCCGAAGAATTCATCCCTAACTCATCAATGTCAGAAATAGAGAACAAACGAACCAATGGCATTGTCCCGTTCAATTCTTTATGCTTTTTAACGAATATATCAACGAAATCTCCTCCTTCTGTACCATAGGTACGAAGCGCAGACTCATACGGCTTTTTAAAGCCAAGATCATTTGGGTTTTGAGCATAACTTCTAACCAATTCCGGAATTGAAATTTCCAGAGTCACACTCATACCACCAACAAGATCCAGTCCGAATGCAAGACTTCTTTGTTTAACTTCTTTAAATGTTGATCCTAAAAGAGGATATACAGGATTATCTGCTTTTTCTTTTAAGATTTGGTTGATAAACGCAGCTTTCGCTAACTCTTCAGCTTCAGGCAGAGAGAAGTCTACCTCAGTGTCATTCGGTAAAAAAGCTTTGTTTCCAGTGCTTTTTGCCGATTCGCGAAGTGCATCAACTCGTTCCTGAGCTTCTACAACTGCTTTCTTTTCAACAGAGTTAGACACCCATGTAAATGACAATTGATAAACACATATCACTGTCAACAGGATCGTTATAAACCAAAAAAATCCTTTATTACGCATGATCTTTTCTTAAGTTAAGTAATTTATTAAGCCTGCAAATATAGACTTTCCGATGATTAATATCAACCTGACTTATTCACAACCGAAAAAAATGTGTGATTTTGTGATAAATTGTCTAAAGAGAATCCGCAAAATCGAGCAGTTTTCGGGCGAAATTATCCCAACTTTTATTTTCCCTGTCGTTCGTTAACCGGGTCATAAACTGCTCTTTTAATCCATCCTGAAAATAGGTTTTCATGGCATTTCCAACCAAATGAGGTTCCGCACGCTCCACAATCAGTCCATCTTTCCCGTTCGTGATCACTTCTTTTAAACCACCCACATCGGTTGCTATTACAGGAATACAAAAATGATTTGCAATGGCTGTAATACCGCTTTGAGTCGCCGACCGGTAAGGCAAAACACAAACATCGGATGCGGAGAAGAATATTTTCACGCGATCGTCCTCAATGTATTCATTATAGAGATGAACGCGTTCCGTTAATCCGGCTGCATGAATCTGATCGTGGTATTCTTTCATACTGCCATAAGCCTCTCCTGCAACAATCAGGTGGTACTCATCTGAAAGATCCCTGAGTGCTTCGATCAACACATCCAGTCCTTTGTACTTTCGGATAAAACCAAAAAACAGAATATACTTGTGATTCTTGTCCAAATTGAGCTTTGTAAGCGCTTCATCGCGCTCTATTCCTTCCCCAAAATGACTGTAAGAAGGATGGTCTATTCGCAAATACCGGGCATTCGGTTGAAACAATAACAAATCGGATAACACAGCATCACTCATCACTACAAATCCGTCATTCTGCTTCAGAAAATACTGATTTGCACGATCATCATAAAACTTTTTCTCATGTGGAATGACATTATGCAATATGCTGATGCGCTTTATGTTTCTTTTCCCCAGATATTTATGCATCACTCCCAGCGAAGGTGCAAAATAGGTCATCCAGTACTGACTAATAAACAGATCCGGATCCGACGCTGAAATTTTCTTTGCTGCACTTTTATATGAAAGCGGGTTTGCTGAATCCAGAATTCTCATCGCAGGAATCTGATCGGCATTATCTCCTGATTCTACTTCCTGGGTTTTTCCCGGAAACAAAAAATTGGGATATTGTCTCTTAAATGTAAATGCAAGTGGTGTGTGTCCCTCCTTCTCTATCGCACGATACAGATTGGCACTGAATTGAGCTATTCCACCTCTATATGGATAAAATGCTGAAAAAAGAGCTATTCTTCGTTTCATTCCATTCCTGTTGAAACGATCTCGTAAAACAACTCGGATCCTTTCACAACTTCATTGCTACCAAATTGGTAATGGTTATCTCTGAAATACTTCCCTACCAGTCCTACTCCCTTCGCGTAAACTTCATATTTACTCACGGTATCAATCAGAGAGAAATATTCATCCTGATCCACAATGAGTGTTGAATCCATACTCAGACCGTTAATGAGGGTGTCCTGATGAATATTGCTGTAGGTACAAAACATCTCATCCAGCATGTTATAAGCGTTCGCATCCCAGATTTTAGATTTCGTAGGCGCAAAAACCAGTTTAACCGTACGTTGATTTTCTTCCATCAATTCTGCGCGAATACCATCGATTACTCCTGTCCAGACATCCTGCAATGTCCAACCCGCATTTGCATCCGGTCTTGTATATCGCAGAAATTCTCTTGCTATCCGGCCTTCATTATCAATAACCGTATCACCCCAGACTGTTTTCAGCTGATACACCAATGTATCGTGTTGCGCCAATTGACTGTCATGATCAATAGCTATAACGTTGTAGATAACATAACGCCCTTGGTCAAGCCCAAAGTACTCTTTGTGAAAATCTGGAGGTGTTGTCTTTTTACAGGAAATAAGACCTGCAATCAACAGGATGCCAAGAATTATATACGTTCGCATATTCATCATACCAAATATACGAAGAATCGGGATTATTCGTTGGGATCGATTCCGGCTTCTTTCATGCGCCTCAATTTTTCTTCCAGCTCTTTACCGGTGAGAATTCTTCCGTTATAATAATACGATTCTCCGATCCGCTTCATATCCGTGTCATAGGCGATCGCCCAACCGTGTCTTACTCCGTTTTTATAGCGGTACAAAATACTGCGTTTTCCATTCGGATGAAATTCTTCCCAGGCTCCTATCTTCTTCCCGTTTTCGTAAATGCCTTTTCGCATCAGCGTACCATCAATGAAAAACTCCTTGTACTCTCCGTCCAGCTTTCCGTTATTATAATTCATGACTGCGGAAACACGTTGCGACTTATCCGTAGGATCCTCAGGAACGAAATAAATCACCTTTGCTCCGTCAAGTGAATCCGCTTTGTATGTTTCTTTGTTACTCAATCGACCGGAAGGAACAAAATTGGTCCATACGCTATCCTTTTTCATATTCCGGTAAATTCCGTGGCTCATCAGCACTCCGTTCTCATGATAAAAAAATGCTTCTGATCGTCCGCTCGGCTCATGATTAACAATTGCCTTTACTTTGGAAGACTCATAATAATAGGTGAACTTGCCCACCGGCTTGTCGTCCTTAAACTGACCTTTGTATTGATAAACTTCCTTACCTTCATATACCTTTTCCCAGGGGCCTTGTTTTCGTCCTTTGGAATCCACCTGATTTACCTGTCCCAATACGGAAGTACAACTCAATAGTATCGCAAAAAATGCTAATCTCACTTTAATCTATTTATCAGTTCTGTTAAACTTTCAATTTCCAAATCTGCTTTCTCCGTAACTTTCTCTTCAGACCTCAGCAGTACGGTTTTCATACCAAGTTCTTTGCCAAATTTTATATCAGAGTCCGTATCTCCTATCATAACCGACAGTCTGAAGTCCACTTCCGGAAAATTTTCCTTTGCTTCCTGTGCCATTGACGCATTGGGCTTTCTTCTGTCCGGTGTCTCTCCTTTCAAATTTGAAGCAAAAAACACCTCGTCAATTCTTCCACCGTGTTCTTTAATCTTCGTTAACATAAAGTCATGAATGTCGAAAAGGTTACGGTTTGTCATCAATCCTTTTCCTATTCCCTGCTGATTGGTAACCACGAAAATTCTTCCAAACTTCTCTGTTAAGAACGAAATAGCTTCTAAAAAATCAGGTCTGAAAATAAAGTCTTCCGGGCGGGTAACGTAGCCTCCGAAGATCCGCTGATTGATCACTCCGTCACGATCGAGAAATAATGTCCATTTGTCATCAATTTCCCAATTCATCCGAATTAATTCTCTGCTCGATTAAATATTGATTTCTGGTAGCACTGCTTCTCCCTATCATTTCAGCGATAAAACCGGCAAGGAAGAATTGTGACCCTATGATCATTGCTGTCAAAGCAATATAGAATTCCGTACGCTGCGCTATCAGGCGACTTGAACGATCAATAAATACCTTATCGATTCCCAGGTATAATGCAAATCCGAATCCTATGATAAACATCAGTAATCCCATTGCCCCGAAAAAGTGCATTGGTTTCTTCCCGAATTTCCCCATAAAAGCTACGGTCATCAGATCCAAAGGTCCATTCAGGAAACGATTCAGTCCGAACTTTGTTCTTCCGTATTTTCTTGCCTGGTGAATAACCACCTTTTCACCGATTTTCGTAAATCCGGCATACTTTGCCAAAGGTGGAATATAACGGTGCATATCTCCGTAAACTTCGATGCTTTTAACAACTGCCTTTTTGTAGGCCTTTAACCCACAATTGAAATCATGCAGATAGATTCCGGTAATTCTTCTGGCTGCCCAGTTATATAATTTCGTTGGAATAGTTTTGGTGATCGGATCGTATCTTTTCTTTTTCCAACCCGAAACAACATCAAAATCATCCTCCGTGATCATTCTGTAGAGTTCCGGGATTTCATCAGGAGAATCCTGAAGATCGGCATCCATTGTAATAACCACATCTCCTTTGCACGCTTCAAAACCGCATTGCAAAGCAGCTGATTTCCCGTAATTCCGTTGAAATTTGATTCCTTTTACGGATGGATCTGTCTTACTGAGATTTTCAATAATCTGCCATGAATTGTCCTTACTTCCATCATCAATAAAGATCACTTCATAAGAAAATGAATTTTCATTCATTACCCGCTTGATCCACGAATGCAATTCCGGTAAAGATTCTGCTTCATCCAGTAATGGAATAACAAGAGAAATATTTATCTGATCAGTCAATTTCGAATGCTTTGAGACAAAAATAATCTATTCAGCCTGAGCAGGAACATTCCCATAAACTATTTTTCCACGATGAATTTGTGATGAACACCATCCATAACCAGAAAATAGACTCCCGGGCTATAAGATGAGAGATCAATCTGAATTTGCCCGGACACTTTTTTGCTTTGCAACATTATTTTTCCCAACTGATCAAAAATCAGAATTTCAGAACCTGAAGTGGCCACATGAAGGATTCCCTTCGCAGGATTGGGATAGATTAAAACTTCATTCTGAAGCTCTTCCACTCCTAATTCTGAAGCATCCACAATATAAAAATGATCTATGGCAGCCTCAGTGATATTCGCTGAACCAGCCAGATCACTTGTCTGGAAAGTAACCTGAACATTAGACCCCGGTGTTACATAATCCGATATTCTTATACTCATATCAATCCATTGATAGAACAGATTCGGATCTGAAACAGTTTGATCTACCAATACCGGACCTGACAGACCATTATCTACATAAACATCCAAATGATCATCCGGAGGATTCGGACCAAAGTAGCAATAGAACCACTTCGAAAAATTCAAATAGGGATCCGTATAGCCTGAAAGGTCCATTACAGGGCTTCTCAGGGTCACAACCCCGTCGTCTACATCGTCTGCGTCCGGATGCACCTGGGTGCTGTTTCCGGTAACATAACAATTTCTGTCGCAGTCATCATTCACATCCACATCTGTCTGAGAACCTCCTGACGTGCCTATAGGCTCCGCTCGTACGAAAGCTCCGGTTGTAGCCGTGGATATTGTTGTCCATCCAAAGTCAAAAGCGAAGTCATCATAATACCCTTTTTTCAGATAAACATTCATGCTTCCGGTGGATGCATCTATATTCAGCTGATCACAATAAGTAACATATCCCCACTTTCCGATTCGTACATCGTAGGTTGTTTCGTAAAAAAGAGAAAACACTTCTTCTCCCAGTCCATTTGTTATTCCGCTGTGCGCAATTAATTCTGTTTCAAGCTCAATCTCCGCATCTGAAACCGGCGTTGTTGTCCCCTCTTCATATATATTAACTGTAAAATTAAACGGAGGAATAGGCACAAGTGAGACATTATGTTGGGTAACCACATCATTCACTAAACTGACTACTGAGGTATCCGGGTAGAAGCCTACTTTGGAACAAATCACCTGATAACTTCCTCCTGTAACTACTCCAGTTGCATAAAATCCGGAGCTATTTGTATACTCGGTTTGATCGGAGCTTTGCACTTCAATTTTAACCTGATTGAGAACCGTACCTCCTACACTTTCTGTTACAATACCTTCCAAATATGCTGCCTTTACATAGGTGGGAGCAAGAATAAAGAGCCCTTCTGTAATATCGGTAGCTGCTATCAGTCCACTGTTAAAATACGGATAAACACCCCAACAGCCGTCATAGCCGGTAGTTTGCCCCGGATACGTATCAAATGATCCTATCTCTATCAAATTGTACGGATAACTTGCATCATGGATCACTATACCATCCGAATAATAACTCGTTACAATGTGATTATTGTGTGCGAAAACGTTATGCGGGATTACTCCCATTCCCGGAGAACTCTGAATCTGATCCAATTCTATAATATTTCCGGGATCTGTCACATCATAAACCCCTATAAATCCGTTACTGACTTCATCCGTTGTAAAAGCGATATTTCCTTGTTTCCATACATTATGCGTAAACAAAGATGGCGTATTAACCGTACCCAGAACAATCGGATTCAAATGATCACTTACATCTACCACACTTAAGAAGCCTTCTTCTATATTTGCGCAGTACATCGTATCGTTCAACGCATATCCGTCATGTGTATACCAGTTGTCAAAAGTTCCGATTTCAACCGGGTTCATGGGATCAGATGTGACATCCAGAAAAATAACTCCTCCGTTACCACGATTCGCACCAAAAATGCAGATGATACCATTTTCATCGATAAATAAGTTGTGAGCGCTTTGCCACGTATTACCTACAGGCCCGGTATAATATGCCACCGGAAGTGACGTAGACACCGGTAATGGCGTCAGATCAATAATCAGCAACCCATTTGCAGCTTCCGTTGTAATATAGGCGTGATCGTTAAAAACTTTAACATCCCGCCAAATCGATTCCATTCCCGGTTCAAAAAACACTTCATCCGGATTAGCCGGATCTGCGAGTGAAACGATACTGGTTCCTTTGGTACCTCCGGCTATTACATATTCAATACCCGTTTCATCCTGATAACCCCAGACATCATTCAGATTTTGGTTGTGCAGGGTATTAAGGTCAAGATAACCTACCTGAGAAATATTAAGCTGTCCGTGTGTAATACCAGCTACAAGCAGCAATAACGTAATAAAGAGAATCCGCATAGGACGTTAAGGTATCACAAAAAGAATATCAAGGCAAGTATGAAGATCAGAATAATCACAATGTATTGCCACACGTCTACGAAGTACGGATAAATCTTATTCCATTTTTCTTTCAAATCCATGAACGCGAAGTTACAATTATATCAAATCAATTAACAGAACACAGGTTCTTCCTTTTTTGACTTCAAAACACTATTTTTGCACACAGTAATACACCTCCTATGGCAAAAGAATCAAGTTCTACAGTTGACACTTCTCTCGATTTTGAAAACTTCAAAGCTCAGGTTTTGGAAGATTTCCGGCTAGCTAATCTTAGTCGTGAAGCATCCCTTCTTGGAAGAAGAGAAGTATTGACAGGAAAAGCGAAATTCGGGATTTTTGGTGATGGTAAAGAGTTAGCTCAGATCGCACTTGCCAAACAATTCCAAAATGGAGACTTCAGATCCGGATATTATCGTGATCAAACCATCATGATGGCGATCGGAGAGCTTACGGTACAACAGTACTTTGCAGGATTGTATGCACATACAGACGTAGAACAGGAACCGCAATCAGCCGGTAGACAAATGGGAGGTCACTTTGCAACCAGAAATCTTGATGAGAACGGGAACTGGAAAAATCTGATGGAACAAAAGAACAGTTCTGCGGATATTTCACCAACAGCCGGACAGATGCCACGTTTACTGGGGTTGGCTCAAGCTTCAAAGGTTTATAGAGAGCATCCGACTTTAAAGGAACTGGAGGCGTTTAAAAAATTCTCAAACGGAGGAAATGAAGTTGCTTTCGGAACAATTGGAGACGCATCAACTTCAGAAGGTCCTTTCTGGGAAACGATTAATGCTGCAGGTGTTCTTCAGGTACCTATGGTGATGTCTGTTTGGGATGATGGTTACGGAATCTCGGTTCCGCGTGATTACCAGACAACAAAAGGGAGTATTTCTGAAGCTTTGTCAGGTATTCAGCGCACAAAAGATAATCCCAAAGGATATGAGATTTTTATCACAAAAGGATGGGACTATGCACATTTGTGCGAAACGTATGAAAAAGCAGTTAAGCTTGCCCGCGAAGAGCACGTTCCTGTACTTGTTCATGTGAAGGAAGTAAATCAACCGCAAGGTCATTCGACAAGTGGTTCACATGAGCGTTATAAATCACCGGAACGCCTTCAATGGGAAACGGATTTCGATTGTATCAACAAGTTTAAGGAATGGATCCTTGCATTTGATGCGGACGGATTGAAACTCGCATCCGAAGAAGAGCTGGAACAAATCGAAAAAGACACCAAAAAACAAGTTCGCGATGAAAAAAATGCCGCATGGTCTGGTTTTCTTGTTGAACTGAACAAAGACAAAAATGCAGCCGTAGAACTGATTAAAGCAGTAGCAAAAAGCAGTTCAAACGGAGCTTTCATTAATAAGATTTCAGAGGATCTTGAAAAAGCAATGGACCCTATCCGAAAGGATATTTTGGGTGCTGCGCGAAAGACACTTCGATTAGCAAAGGGTGAAAACTCAGCTGAAGTAAATGCTCTGAGAAGTTGGGTAAAACAACAGATAAATGTCAACTACGAGCGCTATAGCTCTTCATTGTACAGTGAAAATGCAGACAGCGCAATGTTGGTTGAGCCTGTTGCCCCAACTTTTGATGATGAAGTTAAAATGGAAGACGGTCGTATTATCCTGCGGGATAACTACGATAAATTACTTGAAAAATACCCTGAACTTTTAATCTTTGGAGAAGACGCCGGAAAGATTGGAGGAGTAAATCAGACCCTTGAAGGAATGCAGGAAAAATATGGCGACCTTCGTGTTTCTGACACGGGGATTCGCGAGTGCACAATCATTGGGCAAGGAATTGGAATGGCAATGCGTGGATTACGCCCGATTGCCGAGATTCAATACCTGGATTATTTGCTTTATGGTATTCAGGTGATGTCTGATGATCTCTCAACTGTACAATACAGAACAAAAGGCGGTCAAAAAGCTCCGTTAATTGTTTCTACCAGAGGACACCGTCTGGAAGGAATCTGGCACAGTGGATCTCCTATGGGGATGATCATAAATTCGTTGCGTGGAATGTACGTTTGTGTACCAAGAAACATGACGAAAGCAGCAGGATTCTATAATACCTTGATGGCGGCCAGTGAACCTGCTTTGGTAATTGAACCGTTAAACGGATACCGATCTAAAGAACGCGTTCCAAACAACATTGGTGCATTCCGCGAGCCATTGGGTATTCCTGAGATCATCAAGGAAGGAAATGACCTTACTATTGTTTCCTATGGTTCAACTTTGAATCTTATCGAACAGGCTTTACCGCAACTTTCGGAATTGGGAATAGACGTGGAATTAATAGATGTTCAAACACTTCTGCCATTTGATATCAATCACATCATTGCAGAATCCATTGAAAAGACAAACCGTTTGTTAATCATTGATGAAGATGTAAGCAGCGGTGCTACCGGTTATATGCTGGATAAAATTTTAGTGGAACAAAAAGCATACTATCATTTGGATTCCGCACCGGAGACCTTAAGTTCAAAAGACCATCGTCCGGCGTACGGAAGTGACGGGGATTATTTCTCTAAGCCAAATATTGATGATATCTTAGAGAAAGCGTATGAGATTATGAATGAAGCTGATCCTATAAAATATCCTTCGATCTATTGAAAAAATTCCTGACCATATTAACTTTCTGCAGCTTGATCCTGATTCAACCAATCAGTTGGTTTGGTTGGGAGATTTGGTATCAGATGGAAAAGGAATATATATCCAATGTACTTTGTGAGAATCAGGATGAGCCGGAAATGGAGTGTCATGGTAAGTGTTACCTTACCAAACAGCTAAAGGCCGCTGAGAATGCTCCTTCTAATAATGAAAACACTATCCCGGTACCAACCACTTCGAAAATCGAATGTACGATCGAAAGTAAATTGGTTTACGAATTAATACATGATGTAGAGATGTCAGAAAATGAAATGTTCTCTCACTACAGCAATACCACTCTCCATGGTTATTGCACTCCAATAGAGCATCCGCCTTGTTGAGTATTTGATCCCCAGGTCGAATATTTAAACTCAACAAAATGAAACAATTGATCACGATGTTGATCTTGTTCGTTTCGCTTACAGTTTATAGTTGTGATATTTGCGGAGGTATTTCCATGCCTTCGACTCAGGGTATACTGCCAGGGACTGAGTTTCATTATATTGGAATCCGATCAAGCTGGATTCAATTCCATACCAATGAAAACATCAATCATCTAAGCTCAACGGAGACTTTCATCCGAACAGAGTTAAATGGCAGATATCAGTTCAATAAAAGGATCAGCGCGCAATTCAGCGTGCCTTATTTGTTGAACTCGCAATTGAAGAGTGGTGAAACAACTCGCATCAACGGGATTGGCGACAGTCAGCTATATGCGTACTGGAACGCCATCCTAAAAGAAAATACGGAAAAGCAAACAAGCTTCACTTTAAGGGTTGGAGGAGGAATTAAAGTTCCTACAGGTTCCTATAGCAGGGATGTTTGGGAAACCAATAACTTATATCCCGGAACAGGTTCTTTTGACTACGGAATCAACTCCTACCTCTCCTGGTATACAGGCAATTTTGGTTTGATCAATGAAAATCTCGTTACGATCAAAACCGAAAACCCTGTGGAATACAAGTTTGGCAATGCTTATCTAACACGAATACTGGCCTCTTATCGAGTGAAAGCGAAGCAAAAAACACTGCTTTTACCCTTCACAGGAATTTCTGCTTTTATGACCAGTCGCGATCATATTCAGAATATTCCGGTTGGCCAGACGTTTAACAGTGGAACACGCATATTATCCGAAACAGGAATCTCGATGTTCTCAAAAAAAATGATGTATACATTAAAATTTGGACTTCCGCTGTTTCAAAATCTCTCAGGCGGAGATGTAAAAATGAACGGAACAGTAGAATTCAGCATTAATTATTTAATAAAGAAAAAATGAAAAAATTAGCACTTATATTTTCAGTATTAACAATTGCGTTGGTAAGTTGTAAAAAGGATGATACTACTCCTGATCCAACTCCAACACCTACCCCAACACCTACTCCAAGTCCTTACGTAACACTTGGTACGGCTACAACAAGCAACAATGAAACTGTTACACTCCTCGCTGACGATAGTCTTACTGTTGGGTACACAAAACTCTACGTAACGATCAAGGATGCGAACGGGGACGCTATGACAGGTGCAACTGTTGATTTTGCTCCATTAATGGATATGGGATCGATGCAGCATGCTTGTCCAATAGAACAACCAAGCTATAACGCTACATCTGAAATGTATGAAGGTGTGCTGGTATTTATCATGTCATCCGCTTCAGGGACATGGACACTGGATGTAAATGTGAATGGAAACCCGGCGTCATTTACACTAAATGTAAATGATTCACCTTCCGGAATCAAAGACGTAGGTACTTATACAGGAACAGATGGCGGAGTTTATATCGTTTCCTTTAAACGTCCGAATACCTGGCAGGTTGGAATGAATGACTTTGAAATCCTCGTACACAAAAAGACTTCCATGATGACTTTTCCTGCTGATGACAGCTTTGACATTATCTTCGAACCTATTATGACTTCAATGGGACATAGTTCTACCGGTAATGTTGATCCTGTTAATACGAGTAATGGTCATTACGTAGGACAAGTGAATCTTTCAATGGCGGGAGACTGGAGATTCCACTTCGATATGCAACAAAGTGGTGTCTCCATTGTAGGAGATGCAACTTTGGATATTCTATTTTAATGCATAAGGTATTTCCATATATCGCTTTGTTCACAGGATTTGTGGTTTTTTCAGGCTGTAAAAAGAAAGTCCCGGATGCAACCAAAGACAACACGGTTGTTACCATTACTTTTCACAGCCCGGTAACAGGTGATACCTGGCAGAAAGGAACCGAAACCCATATTGAAGCGATAATTGATGCTGATGCCATGATGGGCGGGTGGACCACCTTGATCATGAATGCCGATAAAAGTGATACGATAGATATTCACACTGAGTATTACGAACAAACTCAGTACCTGGCTCATTATCATTGGGTACCTCCCTCTGATACGCCGGATACTCTTTCCATTTCGGTTCTCGCCCTGGACAAGCAAGGTGATGTACTAAAAGAAGGATCAACCAGTGTAAAATGTAACTAATGCTACAGGAGGGAGAAAATAACTCCCTCTTGTTTTTTTATGTAACTAAGTTATCTTTCGCATAGATTTATGCGGTTTAACTTCGCTTCACAATAAAAACGAATTATCATGATCACATTTGAAAGTTATAAAGAACAGTTCGATAACATACTGGAAGGTAAAAGCTTTGATACCATATACGAAAATCCAACATTCCTGAACTACGTGAAATTAAATGCTTCACGAATGAAAAGATGGGAAAAAACAGGAAAACTGGATGATGAAACAGTACAAGTTGTAAAGAACATTGCTCAACCTCAAAAATGGGTTATTATTACTGAACCCTGGTGTGGAGACGCGGCTCAGATTGTTCCGTTTATTCAAAAAATGGCAAGTGAAAACAAAAACATTGAACTCGTTATTCAAAACAGAGATAACGGAAGTGAGATCGACCACTATTTAACGAACGGAGGTAAATCCATCCCTAAATTGATTGTACGCGATGAATTGGGTAAAGACCTTTTCAATTGGGGACCAAGACCTGCTCCTGCACAAAAGCTCCACTTCGATCTGAAAGAGGATAGTACATTATCGGCTG
>QKAV01000148.1 GCA_003247185.1 Crocinitomicaceae bacterium | reverse complement strand
ATCGGGATTGCTCTGCTGATTGCAATGATAACGGGGTTGATAGGATTGCTCTACGGAGAATTATTTGTGGATTTATATTCCATTAGTTTTTATTTGCCTCAGGATCTGGAAGATCCGGAAACATATCACGCCGTCAGTACCATGCACAATATGGGATATCTGGGTGGTTCGCTTGGTTTGATAGGTGGCGCTCTGTACAGTATTCGTCAGGAGCTGAAACAAAGGAGATAACGAGCTATAAAAGGGAAAATAGAATCCCGTCAGAAATTTGTTTGTACATGGGACTTGTATCTGCAAAAACAACTTAATTTGTCAAAACAGTTTACAAAGCAGAAACACCTATTCAATTATGCTAAAAAAGTTCCGTTCATTGTTCTTCCTTATATTGTTTCATTCCACACTGACGCTACATGCAGAGGTAATTTTGGAGAAACCGGTTATCGATGAACGCATCGAGATGTTAAGTATCGCCTTTCGGTTAGCAGAATGCGATGAGTACAACTCAAATATGAATGCAGCGTATGTGGGACGGATTCATACCCATTTTGATGCGTATGCGAAGCATGAATTGATTGAATATATTAGAAAAATCAGAAGGCAGGGAATAGGTTACGATGCTGTGGCAAATATGGCTGTACATATTTCATCGGCTCCCGATTTTGAACCACTAGTGGATTTTAATAAGAAAATCCCTGAAGAGCGATGGGGAAAGGGAAGAGCCCTGAAGTTTTTGAAGTTACTTCGCAAATTTTACATCGACGCAAATTGCGGTGCTTTCTTTCAACAGGAATCCGTTTATTATCAGGAAGTTGTCCGACGATTCATGCCTGTTTATGATTCGCTTGATTTGAATTGGTATACACAATTTTATGGCAACGAACCAAAGGAACGATTCAGGATTATTTTGGCTCCGGGCAATGGAGGTGGAAATTACGGACCGCATGTTATTCATCGCGATGGTTTGAAAGAAGTATTCGCTGTTATGGGGGTCTGGGAGTTTGATTCGACCGGAATGCCGGTGTTCTCACACGAGAATTATTTTCCTACGCTATTGCACGAATTCAATCATTCTTTCATCAATCCCATGCTTCCAAAATTTGAGGCTGATCTGAGCCGATATTGTCCTGCATTGTTTAAAAGTGTAGAGATGGAAATGAGGAACCAGGCTTATGGTGACTGGCAGGTGATGTTTAATGAAAGCCTGGTAAGAGCTGCTGTAGTCCGGTATATGATTGACCATCAGTTTTCCCGTGAATTTATTGACCTGGAAATAAATGATAATTTTTACCTCGGATTTATCTGGATTCAACCGTTGGTCGATAAACTGGGGGAGTATTCAAGTAACAGGCAACAATACCAACAATTAGAGGAATTTATGCCGGAGATCGTTAAAGCATTCGGGAGTTATAAAGATCAGTTGGATCAGCTGATAGCGAAATACAATGATGCTCGTCCTGTAATTACCGGGATTGAGGAATTTAATAATGGGGATCAGGAAGTATCTGACTCCATCGAAACAATCACAATTCACTTTGATCAGGAAATGCTGGGGTACGGTTATTCGATTAATTATGGAGCTTTGGGAAGGAAAGGGTTTCCGGAAATAAGTAATGTCACTTATTCGGAGGACAAGCGTGCGGTAATTCTGAAGGTAAAGCTGGAGCCGAAACAAGCTTACGAATTATTACTGATGGGTCGTGGATTCCGATCTGTAGACAAGGTTCCTATCAAAGATTATCTGATCAGATTCAAAACGAAGTAATAGTCTTAACTTTACTACCATACATTCTAAATAATATGAGAATCTTATTTCCTGTAGTCTTCATTCTGGTCATGCAACTAAGTTATGCGCAACAGGACTGGCATGATCTCTATCCGAAATCTGCTCTGAGTGATGTCATTTCCTATGTAAAATCCAATATGCCGAATGACAGTGTGGATTGTAAAACCTGTTATAATTTTTACGGCACCTTTGACGTGAAGTACAAGGTGGAAATGAAATACCTCGATAGTATGCGTGTGGCGGATGATACACATAAGAAATACCTCGATCTATGGACCAAAACCTACATGGGATTGGATTCAAATGATCTCTTCATCCGGGAATTGAAGTTCGGAAATGGAAAAGAGCAGTATTGGGTTGCTGTTCAGGAGCCGACATATCCGTACTATCCGGATGAGTTGCGAGAAGGAGATAAGGTATACTTATACGTTCTGTTTTTAGGAACCTTAATAGTCGATAATAAAGAGTATTTGATGTTCGTTGCTAATGATTTTGAAAAGAAATAAAATACAATCGTTATGAATATCAAGCTTCAATCTATTTTTCTTCTGATCACCATTTTGAGTTTTTTTACCAATTGTTCAAATGAAAACTCATCGGAGAACGGAGAAGAACGAGATGAGGAAGTAACGTCACGAAAAACGGAAGAAGAGCGGATTTATCTTCACTCTTATAACTGTTTGACAGTCGTTGATCGTTGCAACCTGGATATCTTAAAGTTGTACGGAAGAGACTCACTCATCTATATTTCCAGTAGTGAATTTCACAGTAAGTACAGTGAGTTACATGCTTCACTGACACCGGTTAATGATTCGATCTACGAGGTAAAGACTACAAAGTACCTTCAGTTTAGTGGAAATGGTGAGATGCCTTTTTACAGAAGTCTGGACACTCTGGCCTTCGATTGTGCGAAGGAGTTCGCAAATAACACTTTATCAATGACGTATGAGAATGGTACAACGGAGGAGCATACACTGTATGGGGAAAAGAACAAGATTCCATTTAACAGATATTTGTTTAATAGCACAAACGATCATTTAAAACTTCGATTTGGCTATCAGCACCCACTGGTAGAGGAAGAGGTGGAATTGAATGCAGATTATATGGCAAATGTTCATTTTGGTTACCAATCGGTGGACGAGCTGTTTTATGTGGTTATTAGCGATTCGAAAATAAAAACGCTGCAATACAGTGAAGATGCGTATTATCCGGAAGGGCTGTCTTTTGCACTTAAAAGATATGATGACTCCCCGTTGCCAAGAGGAAGAAAATTGCGCAGATAGAATACCTGATAGGTGTCTTGTTTTATTGCAGTCCATTCATTTTGTAAGTTTCTGATCAACTGTGTTTTTTGTATTGAATCTTCACTTACATTTGCCGAAAAATCAAAGATGTTAAAACCACTTATTCTTGCCGTAGTAATGCTGGGAGCATTTGCGGTAAATGCGCAGAAAAAATGTAAGCTAACCGTATCAATTGAATATAAAGGATTGGTAGAGGGGTATATTCACAACACGAAGGACCAGATTTTTATCAATGATGTTTTAGTGACAGAGACACCATCTCGTAATCAGGAATTGCCGTACAACGGGAAGCTGACAGTTCAGGCAGGAGATGTCACATTTAAGGTTGTCAACTGGACCTTATACGAAGGAAACTGGGAAGAAACATTGATTGAGAATCAGTATTCCATTGATGCTACGAAAGAAATGAAGTTGAAGCTTGGAAAAAAGAATACGTTGAAAATCGTATATGATCTGGATGATCCGTCGGATGAACCAACCATCACATTTGAGTAATTTGTTCCTCTTAAATAATTGTTAAAGTCCTGAAAGGGACTTGAATGTCATTTATCTTTGAAGGGTTACTGCGGAAAACTGATAGTAACCCTCAAAAATTGCTTGTTTATTCAGGGATGACAGAAAAAAAGAGAAATTTTAAGTATACCTACTTGTCGGCTGTTTTTTTAGCTGTTCTCATCCTGATTTCTCCTTGTAAGGTGAGAAACTCAATTGAGTCCGCTCTTGGAATAAAACAGAGCAATGTCGTTAATAAGTTCAAGGCTGGAAAGGAGGGCTGTTGCTTACTCAAGACAGGTATCGTTAATAATCAGCAACGGCTTGTAGTTAATACCGACCAAAATCAATTGGAACCATTGACTTTCAGTGGTTTTGAGTTTTTTCAGAATCTTCAATCTGATGAAGCACAATTTTCTAATAAGGATAGGCAGTTCGGCTACAAAAAACCGGTTTTACCATTTTACATACTCTACGGAAATTTTAAAGTTTATCACTCCTGATTCAATACGTTCCCGTCACTTTACACGGGATGATAAGTAATTGAATAGTTGAACACATAAACTTTTATAAAATGAATGGAAAAACATTATCGGGACTTTTGTTCCTGATACTCATACTGTTTTCCTGCGCGGAAGACGATAAAAACGAACTATTTTCCGATGATCAGGAGCGAACAATAACTATTCTGCAAACAGCAGATATTCACGGTCAGTTATTTGAACACGATGAACTGTTTTGGCGACAGGATAGTATCATATTCAAGCGATTGGGAGGATTGGCACGTGTTAAAACAATTTTTGAAGAGGAAAGAAGTAAGAATCCGGAAGGCACGATCATTCTTGATGGAGGAGATCTGATACAAGGGAGTGCTATTGCCGCATTGACCAAAGGAGAGGCATTTGCCCCGATTGTAAAGGCAATGGGATATGATTTTCTCATACCGGGTAATTGGGAGGTTGTCTACGGTAAACAACAAATGATCGAGGTGCTGAAGGAGTATGATACACCGGTTATCGCAGCGAATATGTATGACGATCAAACCGGAGAATCAATCTTTCCTCCTTATATCGTTAAAACCATACATGGCCTGAAAATAGGCTTTATTTCATACAACGATCCGGAAATTCCAGTGCGACAAAATCCGTCCTTTAGCAAAGGAATGCGCTTAGATCCGATTCTTTCGAACTTAAAAGAACTGATTACAGAGTTAAAGGATGAACAAAAAGTCGATTACCTGTTTTTGGTTACACATATCGGTATCAGTAAGCAATTTGATCTGGCAAATGATCCTGTACTAAAAAAAGTAGATTATATCCTTGGTAATGACACGCACGAACGGATCAGGAAGCCACTTCAGGGTAAATATGCTAAAGTCACAGAACCGGGAGCATTTGGATCCTTTGTAGGTAAGTTGACATTGACCGTAAAAAACGGAAAGGTAATCAGGGAATCTTATGATTTGATTGAAGTGGACCCGGAACGGTATAAACCGGATTCGGAGTTATCGCGGATTATCGATAAGGAGTTGCAGACTTATGCAGCATCACTGAGTACCGTTTGGGGGTATTCGACTACGCCTTTGTACCGTGATTTCGTGGTGGAAAACCCAATGGACAATTTTATTACCGACGCGGCTCAATGGAAAACCGGAGCGGATATCTCCATTTCCAATGGATTTCGTTTCAGTCCGCCGATAGCTACTTCCGTAAACGGAAAGATTCCGATCACTGAATCTAATTTGTGGAACATGCTACCTGTAAATGAAAAGGTAAAAATAAGTAAGGTGACAGGAAAACAACTCAGAAACTGGCTGGAAAAGGAATTGAACAATGTATTTGCTCAAAGATCAGAAGAACGCTTTGGAGGATGGTTGGTGCGCTTTTCAGGAATGGAGATTACATTCTATGCAAATCGTGAAAAAGGAAAACGGATTGCTTCGATCAAAGTAAAGGGGGAACCGCTGGATGAATCAAGAAGTTATACTGTTTCTGCCTGCAGGAGGGAAGGTGAACCGGATAATATGCTCTGCAGAATTCCGGACACGAAGGATCCGCAAATTATGGATTACACGATTCATGATGCTGTGAAAGAATACCTGAAATACAAAGGTACCGTGGCTCCTGTGCGTGACGGAAGAGCAAGGGCACTCGATCTGGGGAATAATGTGTTGTCTCAATTACCGGGAACGGATTACCATTTTCATTAAAATATCACATTATGGGACAAAAAATAGTTACAGTTAACTATCGATCGATAGTGATACTAAGAGTAATGCTGAGTTTGATCTTTGTTGTTGCAAGTACCAATCATTTGTTTCAGACAGATAAAGCTGTGGCACGTATGGAGAAGGCCAACTTTGGGAAATTAGGAACTTTACTGGGTTCTCCTGAAGTTGCAGTTATAGTTTCCGGAGCAGTTATGCTGATTTTCGGAGTGTTCCTTGCTATTGGTGTAAAAACGAGATTATCTGCAATTATTCTGGCTTTGGTACTGGTGCCGATAACGATTACCATTCAGCTCGGACAGGTGGAAACAATTGGTCCGTTATTTAAGAACATTGCGATAATGGGAGGGTTGTTGTTCTTTATTCTGAATCAGAATGTCAAACCAACAAAATGATTTTCAGATTATTTGGAAAAGATATTGCTCCTCCGGTTTATTTGAGATCTGTCCTTGTGCTGAGCATTCAATTGAATGATTATATTTAACAGTAGGATCACACGTTCAAAAAGGCCATGAGTGGTAGGTGTTGACTGTGGTCTCATACCTCATATCAAGCGTTTAATAATGACCAATGATTTATTAGATAAGGCGATCCAAAAAACGTGGAGTTTGCGTTTGTCCGATTTACAGGCGGCGTATACAAAATCCATGAACCTGCTGGAATATTGCGAAACCAAAGGATACCAGAAAGGTATTGCAGATTGCTGCCGTGTGCTGAGTTATTGCTTCTGGCGATTCTCCGATTACTCTTTATCGCTCAGTCATTCGCTTAGGGGACTTTCGATTTACCAACGTCTGGGAGATATTAAGGGAGAAGCTGATATTCTGAACAATATTGGTGCGGTATACATGTTCCAGGGAGACAATGCTAAGCGATTGGAGGTAAACTTACGTTGTAAGGAGTTGCGTGCACAGATCGGTGATTGGGAAGGAGTAGCTTCGTCAGAAGGAAATATCGGTGAAACTTATCTTGAAATGGGCGAACATGAAAATGCAAACGCTTGTTTTGAGGCAGTACTAAGCGATCCGAATGCTTCACCTCAGGGGATGGCATGGGCCTATCACAATATGGGAAGGATCAAACAGTTGCAGCGGGATTATGAAAGTGCCTACACGCATTACAAGCAAGGACTGGATCTCAGCGAATCGGTTTCCTATAACGTTCTCATTACAGACTCTTATGTAGTGATTACAGAGCTGTTTGTTGAACAGGAATTGTATGATCAGGCTATTTCTCAGGCAGAAAGGGCATTGGAAGTAAGATCGGAGCGAAGGAAGGGGAGAAAAAAGCACTTTATTACTTGTCGAAAATCTACGAAGAACTGGGACAGTTTGAAGCGTCTCTGAAGTACCATAAGGATTACCATTCCAAAGACATGGAGATCAGTCGTGATACGGAAATAGAGCGTTTGAAAACGACACAGTTAAAGGCAGCGTACGATAAGATTGAGGAGCAAAAGAATGAATTGGTAGATAGTATTCGCTATGCAGAACGCATTCAGAATGCGGTACTCACGAGAGATCAGAATCAGCAAAACGTATCGAGCTACTTCGTGTTGTATCAGGCCAAGGATATTGTCAGCGGAGATTTTTACTGGTATTATGAAAAAGACGATTCCTTCTATCTGTGTGTAGCAGATTGCACGGGACATGGCGTGCCCGGGGCATTGCTCACAATGCTTGGAACTACTTATCTCAATGATATTGTAGCCCTCAATGACAACTTGTCTCCGGCTAAGATTCTGGAACTTTTACGCCAGCGGTTGATCGAATCCCTATCCAGAAAAACCAGTTTGGACGGCTCTCATGACGGAATGGATATAAGTCTGATCAGGCTGGATATAGGTACCTACGAAGCCGAATGGGCAGGAGCCTTTAATCCGCTGTGGGTTATCCGGAAAGGGGAGGAAGCGCTCCAGACCTCAGGGCCTGTAGAACACCTGGAAAGCGAAGGCTTCCATTTGTATGAAATCAAAGGAGACCGTATTCCTGTAGGTGACATGGAAGTCCTGCAACCATTTACAGATCATCAGCTACAACTGTGTAAAGGAGATCATCTTTATCTTTTTTCAGATGGATTTGCAGATCAATTTGGCGGGGATCATGGTAAAAAATACCGCACAGGACGTTTAAAACAAACACTACTTGCGTTGCAGGAACATGATATCGAGCAACAAGGAGTGCATTTGCGGGAAGAATTTATCAGCTGGAAGCGTAACCTGGAACAAGTGGATGATCTTTGTTTTTTAGGGATTCAGGTTTGATTCGATAGGGGAAATATAGCTTTAAGTGCGGTAGTTGTTAAACGATTAGTAATTCTTATTGTTTTTTATTGCTCAATTGTGTTTCGCTTCCCACTTTGGAGGGGGACACAGGGGGAGGATCAACAATTTTAATCCTCCGCATTCTACTTGACGCATCTATTTGGACAGAGGAACGCCTGCCATATCCTTACGACACCTGCCACAGATAAGTGGATAAGCGCTGCAACCCTGTCGCATATAGAAAGACAAACATTGAAAAAGTTGCACACAAACTTGATCGGTAAGCTATATACACTATTACACTAAGCATTGTAGGACTTTACCAGTCATTAAAAAACAGCGTTCAATTAAATAAACGTTACATTTGAATGTGAAACACAAAAGGCTCTATATAATTAGTGGCTGTAATGGTGCCGGAAAGACTACTGCTTCATTTAATATTCTTCCTGATATTTTGGATTGTAAAGAATATGTTAATGCTGATGAAATTGCAAGAGGAATTTCACCTTTTCAACCTGAAAAAGTTGCTTTCGAATCCGGGAGAATAATGTTGGAAAGAATTGAAGAGCTTTTAGATCATGGAGAAAATTTCGCTTTTGAAACAACTTTAGCAACTCGTAGTTTTAAAAATTTGATCTTAAGGGCTCAAAAGAAAAGCTACAAGGTTACATTAATCTATTTTTGGCTTGAATCTGTAGAATTAGCCAAACTTAGAGTTCAAAACCGGGTTCAGGAAGGAGGGCATGATATACCTGAGGACATTATTGAACGAAGATATTATAGAGGAATCCGAAACTTTTTTGAAATCTACTCCTGTATCTGTGATCTAATATTGATCTACGACAATTCGAAAAGTGACCCTGAATTAATTTATGAAAAATCAGATGGAGAAATTCCCGAAATTCATAATTCGAAAAAATATGAAAAAATCTTATCTTTGAGTAAATGAAGAATAAGGAATTAAATAGTATTCGGGACAAAATTGTTAAGGGGATGAAAATTTCTGCTAAGAAATTAGTTGAATCCAAAAAGAACCTCGGACAAAAGTTAATCATTAGTGAAAATGGTGAGATTCAGGTTATCGACCCGAAAGAACTTAAATAAGTTACAGTTAATAGTCCCAGTGAAGCATACTTAAGTTAATTACACTGAAGAGAAAGTATTACATCGCTTAGCATATAGCCGCTAGGTAGGTTAAATTAAGTGCTTTCATAGATTTCTCTGCTAACTCTTTATTTCAATTCTTAACTCCCTCACTTTACACTCTTAATTTTCACTTCTTTACTTGAAAACCTCCCTACACCTTCTTCCTGTAACTCCACACCGCCAGAGTATTAATAGCAAGCGCGTACAACGCAATTTTGATGAATTGCGGAACAATATCTTTTAACTCTGCGCCTTTGAGCATCACCATACGCATCACCTCCACAAAGTACTTGATCGGGTTGAAATCGGTAATGCGCTGTGCCCAGTCCGGCATACTTTCGATAGGTGTGAACAGACCACTCATCAGGATGAAAATCACCATGAAGAACCAGGAAATAAACATCGCCTGTTGCTGCGTTTCTGTGAAATTGGAGATAAAGAGCCCGATTCCGAGGATCACAAGAATGTAAACAGCCGTGTAAATGTACATGAGGACAATACTACCCAGCATCGGAATGTCGAAGAGCAGTTTGGAAATGATCAGACCAATCGTGAGAAGCATCAATCCCAGAAACCAGATCGGGAGGAGCTTTCCGATCACAAACTGATATTTACGGATAGGAGTAACGTTGATTTGTTCCAGCGTGCCAATTTCCTTTTCGCGGACAATATTCATCCCTGAGAGGAAAAGAGAGATCATTGTTACCAGTAAAACGAGGATTCCGGGAACCATATATGTTTTGTAATTCAGCGTTTCATTGTACCAGAAGGAAGGGATGGTCAGCACGTTTACGGGCATGTTCTTTACATCTTCCGGCTGTGCTAATTCTGCTACTATATTGCGGTTAAAGCCCATTACAATCTGATTGATATATACATTTTCAACGCCTGCCGCAGCCCCGTCAATGGCGTTTACCAGAACAGACAGACTGCTTTTTTTATCGCGGAGAATGTCGCGTTCAAAATGCTGAGGTATTTCCAGAATGACATCCACTTGTCCCTTTTGCATGGCTTCCGTTGCTGCATCGTGCGAGTCGAAATGTGCAGCAATATTAAAGTATTTGGAGGCCTCAAACTTGTCGATTAAAGCACGGGAATAGGTGCTGTGATCATTGTCAACGTAGGAGAAATCAATGTTTTTGATCTCAAAAGTTGCTGCATTGGACAAGATAATCAACTGTATGAAAGGCATGATGAAGATCAGCGGCAGAATTCCCTTGTTGCGGAAGATCTGTCTGAACTCTTTCTGAAGTATAAAGCGTATCGTTCTCATTCCAGTCTGATCTTATATTTTTTCACACTCACAACAATAAAGAAGACCGCCATTCCGGCCAAAACCAGTGTTTCTTTCCAGATGTATTGCAATCCCACACCCTTTAGCATAATCCCTTTCAGAATGATTACAAACCACTTCGCTGGCAGAATGTTACTGATAACCTGTAATGGTGTTGGCATACTGGAGATCGGGAAGATGAAACCGGACAACAGAATGGTAGGCAGCATCAGTCCCATCAAAGAGATCATCATAGCCGTTTGCTGCGTGCTGGATATGGTGGAAATAAAGATTCCTAGTGACAAAGAGACCAAGATGAACAGTACGCTTTCCAGTCCGAGAAGAATGAAACTTCCCTCAATCGGCATTTTAAAGACAAAGATGCTCAGCAGTGTGATTACAGTAGCGTTAACCATTGACAGGAACACATACGGAATTACTTTTCCGACGATCACCTGGTAAGGTTTGATCGGCGAGACCA
>QKAV01000095.1 GCA_003247185.1 Crocinitomicaceae bacterium | reverse complement strand
AAAGGTGGTTGCCAAGATTGAAAAACCGGAAGCCATTCAGGAAATTGATGAGATCATTCAGGAAAGCGATGCACTGATGGTAGCGAGAGGTGATTTGGGTGTTGAAATTCCGTATCAGAATGTTCCGCTATTGCAGAAGTTAATTATTAAAAAATGCATGTCACAGGCTAAACCGGTGATTGTTGCTACTCAGATGATGGAGAGCATGATCACTAACATTACACCTACGCGTGCTGAAGTAAATGATGTTGCCAATGCGGTTCTGGATGGTGCGGATGCAGTGGAGAAACATCTGTCGGGAAATTCCCGGTAGAGGTGATCCGAACGATGGCAAACATTGTAAAGGAAGTAGAGAATTTCGATGAAATCTACAATAAGGAGGAATTGCCTGGTAAAGATCATAAACGATTTATTACGGATTCAATTTGTTTCAATGCGGTTCGTCTTTCTCGACGTGTCGAGGCAGAGGCTATTTTGACGATGTCCTTTACAGGATATACCGCTTATAAGATAGCTTCTCAAAGACCAAAAGCGAAAATATTTGTTTTCACATCCAACCGTGATATTTTAACGCAGTTGAATCTGGTTTGGGGAGTACGTGGATTCTACTACGACAAGACTGTTAGTACAGATCATACGATAGCTGATATTAAATATATGCTGAAACATGAGGGGATTCTCGATCGGGGTGATTTGGTGATCAATATTGCATCCATGCCGATCGAAGAGCACGGTAATTCAAATATGTTGAAGCTGAGCTATGTTGAATGATCGGAGCCATTTGTTGAAAAGTTCCTGTTACAAGGTTGTAAGCTAGTCACAAGTGGTGTAAATTTGTATTTGGCTATGATTCAAAAAATTATTCTCGCAGTTGCGAGTTCCTTTCTTATCCATTCACTGACAATTGCACAATGTGCTGTGAATGTTGCTATTCAGGAAGGATCAAATATTAGTATGTGTGAAAATGCTCCTGAAACCATCAGTGCAACTTCAGGTTTTGTTTCTTACGCATGGTCCGGACCGGAGACGTTATCCGGACAGAGTATCACTCCGCAGTTTTCAGGAACCTATCAGGTAGACGCTACGGACGGTGTAGGTTGTGTGTCTTCTGCAACGATCAACGTTACAATTAACCCGGTTCCTGTCGATGCAATTATTTCATCGGAGGGAAATATTTTGTGTCCCGCTTCTTCCGGGTCTCAACTCAGCGTTAGTGGAACCTATGTGCTGTATCAGTGGAGTACGGGAGAAACAACTTCGTCCATCACTGTTACCAATGGAGGAACATATTCTGTTGCAATTGCAGATAACAATGGCTGTGTAGCATCATTGGATTATACATTGACTGAGGTGGAGTTTGGATTGGCGGTTAGCCAGAGTGGCGGGTGCGGTTCAGGTGCTGTTGCTCTGCAAGCTAGTGGTGGTACATCTTATCTTTGGTCTACCGGAGAAACCGGAAATACAATTGTTGTTTCACCGGCATCTCCTACCAGTTATTCCGTAACGATAACAAATGGTACATGCGTTCAGCAATTATCGGCAATCGCTGAGGTGATAAATGATGTTCCTCAGTACAATATGGAGGATACGATCTATATTTCGCCGGGAGACGTGCAGTATATACTAGGGCCGGAAGGTTTTGATCAATTCCACTGGTATCCGGGTGAATATGTTTCGGATTCCACCGCTCAGGGAGTTTATTATCAAAGTGATAGTACGCACACGCTCTTCGTTGAAGCGGTTACTGCTGAAGGTTGTTATGTTATGGATAGCGTAACTGTAATAGTGGTGAGATTAAGTATTCCAAACGGCTTTTCTCCGAATGATGATGGCTTCAATGATGCATTTGTTGTTCCGGAGTTATATACATTGATTGGAAGTCTGACCGTTTTTAACCGCTACGGTGATATCGTATATTACAATGACCGATACGAGAATGACTGGAAAGGAAATTGTAAAGGAAATGCCTGTATGGGAAGCGGAGTTGTTCCGGACGGAACCTATTTCTATGAAGTAAAAGTGCATGATATTCAGTTCAAGGGCTATATCACAATAAAGCGATCAGTATGACAAAGTTTGTAGGAATAGCATTTGTTTTAATGATGGCGTTCAACTCGAATGCACAATCAAATATTCGGTTTTCGCAACTGAATTTTGCACAGGGAATCAATAATCCTGCGGCTCTTGCGCTTGACGGAAGAATCATGGTTGACATGATGGCAAGAAATCAGTGGTTTGGTGTGGACGGAGCCCCTTGGACATTTGCATTAAACGGACAATATGAGCTGATGAGCGACATGGCTGTCGGATTTAATGTTTATCATGATAGAATCGGAGCGACAGAAACGACGTCTTTTGCAGGGCAATATGCCTACCGTGCGTTGTTTGAAAATGCGAGGGCTCTTGCATTTGGTGTTGGTATCGGTGCGGATAATTACATTTTGGATTATGCATCCACTACTACAACACAGGCATTCGATCCGGCATTTGCAAATAGTTATTACAGGTTAATGTTCAACAGTTCTGTAGGAGCCTATTATTATTCACCGAAGTTCTATGCAGGGTTCAGCATGCCATCAATGTTTAACCCCGGCTTTATTACGAGTAGTAACAAGGGGAAACTGGTATTTGATCCCCACTATTACTTCAGTATAGGGTTCTATTTGGGATCCAAGCGCTATACTTTTAATCCGAATATTCAGATTAAGGCTGTACCTAATGCGCCTTTGGCAGGTGATATTGTCCTTAGAAACACGTTTTCAGGACGCTTTAGCTTTGTCCTTGGATACCGAACCGAAAATTCTCTGATCGCCGGATTTGACATGCTTATTACGCCTATGTTGCGTGCCGGATATTCATTTAACTATGATGTAGGCAGGTTAGCCAGAGTGAAAGGTGTTTCAAATGAATTATATATCGGACTTGCATTCCCGTATCGTAATGATCGTTATGACTTTGGTAAACGTCAGTATATCAACAATAAAGGGACCTTTAAAACGGACTACAGACGTCGCACGAATAGACATAATAAGCGTCGTGTGATTCACCGTTAAGAAATACACATTTTTTTTGATTATTGAGTAGGGTAACAATGTATATTTGTAGTCTCAAATTTAGCTACAAAATGATACATTTTTCCAATCGTCACATCGGTCCAAACAGTGCTGAGAAAAAGCAGATGTTGGACAAAGTTGGAGTTGCCTCTGTTTCAGAGCTTATAGATAAAACAATTCCGGCACACATTCGTCTGGCATCTAATCTGGATATTGTTCCGGGAATGTCTGAAAACGATTATTTAGAGCATATTTCCCGTCTGGGTAACAAGAATAAGGTTTTTACTTCATTTATCGGATTGGGGTATAATGAGACAATTGTACCACCGGTAATTCTGAGAAATGTTTTAGAAAATCCGGGATGGTATACGGCTTATACGCCATATCAGGCTGAGATCAGTCAGGGACGTTTGGAAGCACTTTTGAATTTCCAGACAATGATTTCGGATCTTACCGGAATGGAATTGACAAATGCTTCATTACTGGATGAAGGAACGGCAGCAGCGGAAGCGATGATCATGTTCTTCAACAGCAGAAGCCGTCAACAGGTTAAGGATGAAGTGAATCAGTTTTTTGTATCGGAAACGCTATTCCCGCAAACCATTGATGTACTTCAGGGAAGAGCGGATAATCTGGGAGTTGAATTAGTGATAGGAAATCCGGATACATTTAACGGAACTGAGCAGTTCTTCGGAGCAATTGTTCAATATCCGGATAAAAACGGACGTATTGGAGATCTTGCAGGATTCATTGAACGTGCAAAACAGGCAGATGTAAAAGTTGCAGTTGCTGCAGATATATTAGCGCTTGTTCTGTTGAAATCACCAGGTTCAATGGGAGCTGATGTAGTTTTTGGATCATCACAACGATTTGGAGTGCCGATGGGATTCGGCGGTCCTCATGCAGCATATTTTGCAGCGAAGGAGGATTATAAACGCCACATCCCGGGTAGAATAATCGGAGTTTCTAAAGATGCAGATGATAATGTAGCTTTAAGAATGGCACTTCAAACCCGAGAGCAACACATTAAGAGAGATAAAGCGACTTCAAATATTTGTACAGCTCAGGCACTTCTTGCTGTTATGGCAAGCATGTACGCCGTTTATCACGGAGCTGACGGATTAAAGGATATTGCAATTCGTACGCATAAATTGGCCAAAACAACAGCTGAAGGATTAACCCAATTAGGTTATTCCGTAGGCCCGGATTATTTTGATACAATTGCTATAAGCAATGTTGATAAGGCGTCTTTGAAAACAATTGCCGAATCAAAAATGATCAACTTCAACTATTTCAATGATGATGTAGTTACAGTTAGTTTTGGCGAACCGCACAATTTGAATGATGTTCAGGCTGTTTTGGATGCATTTGCAGCGTTAAAAGGAGTGGCGGCACCAAAGGCATTTGAATCGGATGCGATTGGAATTGATGCGGCAAAATTGAGAAATGATCAAATCCTGACGCATGAAACATTCCATATCTATCAGTCGGAATCGAAAATGATGCGTTATTTGAAGCGCCTTGAAAACAAGGACCTTTCATTGGTTCACAGTATGATTCCTCTTGGATCATGCACGATGAAACTGAACGCTGCAGCGGAATTGATTCCGATTACGAATCCGAATTTTGCGAATTTGCATCCATTTATTCCTAAAGATCAGGCAGAAGGATATTATGCGATGTTTGACCAATTGGAAAAAGATCTTTGTGAGTGTACGGGATTTGCAGCAATGTCTTTGCAACCAAACTCCGGTGCTCAGGGCGAATATGCGGGACTTATGGTGATTAAAGCGTACCATGAGGCCAATGGAGATCACCAACGTACAAAAATGATCATCCCTTCGAGTGCACACGGTACTAACCCGGCTTCTGCAGTAATGGCAGGATTTGATGTTGTGGTTACCGGATGCGACGAAAACGGAAATATTAATATTTCAGAGCTTCGCGCTAAAGCCGAAGAATTGAAAGATGTACTTGCCGGATTAATGGTTACCTATCCGTCTACACACGGGGTGTACGAAGAAGGTATTCGTGAAATTACTTCGATCATTCATGAGTTCGGTGGACAGGTATATATGGATGGCGCCAATATGAATGCACAGGTTGGATTGACTAGTCCTGGTAACATTGGAGCAGACGTATGTCACCTGAACCTGCATAAAACATTTGCTATTCCTCACGGTGGAGGAGGACCTGGAATGGGACCAATCGGTGTAGCTAAACATCTGGCTCCTTTCCTTCCGGGATCAGAATTGGTAAAAACAGGTGGAGACAAAGCTATCCATGCTGTTTCCGCAGCTCCTTTCGGATCAGCTTTGATTCTCTTGATTTCTTACGGTTATATCAAGATGTTGGGAAGCGAGGGATTGCGTGAATCAACAGAAATGGCGATCCTGAATGCGAATTACATCGCTGCCAGTCTGAAAGGACATTACGACGTGTTATATACAGGTGTAAACGGAACTGTGGCGCACGAGATGATCGTAGATTGCCGTGATTTCAAACGTACAGCTGAAGTAGAGGTTGCGGATATTGCAAAAAGATTGATTGACTATGGTTTCCATGCTCCAACGGTATCATTCCCTGTAGCGGGTACTTTGATGATCGAGCCTACGGAAAGCGAGGATAAAGGAGAATTGGATCGTTTCATTGAAGCTATGATCTCAATCAGAGAAGAAATACGTGCTATTGAAAGCGGAGCGGCAGATAAGGAAAACAATTTATTGAAAAATGCTCCTCACACTGCGGATTGCATCATCAATAGAGCGTGGAATTATCCGTACACACCACAACAGGCAGCTTATCCGGTAAGCTATTTGAAAGAGTGGAAATACTGGGTTCCTGTTCGTAGAGTAGACAATGCTTACGGTGACAGAAACCTTGTGTGTACTTGTCCAAGCGTTGAAAGTTATGCTGTAGAAGCATAATCTAGTTGAAATTATACAGAAAGTCCTGACAATCCGGATAACTTCGGAAGTCAGGACTTTTTTTATTTTAGGGATATGAAAAGAATACTCGTCTTACTATTTGTGATTACCTCCTCTTTAAGTTTTGGTCAGGGTAATTTACATCCCTTGGATTATGAACCGGATGGAGATTTTGAGAATATATGGGTGAAAAAAATTGCGGAAGACGAATACCAGTCCGTATTTGTAATTTGGGTGAAAGAGAATGTAAAAATGCACTTTCACAAAGAGCATACCGAGAACATTGTCGTGCTCTCAGGTAAGGCAGAAATGAGTATTGGCGATAAGCAGGTCATCATAAAAAAAGGTGATCATCTTAATATTCCGAAAGGAACCCATCATGCCGTAACCAAAGTATACGGTAAAACATTAAAAGTCCTTTCCATCCAAAGTCCGTTATTTGATGGAAAAGATCGCGTTTTTGTTGAAGAAGAATCTGATTATTAATGAAGGACATAATATTATTACATGGAGCTTTGGGATCTTCCAAAGAACTGCAAGATCTGAAGGAAATACTTGATGGAGAATTAAATGTTCACCTTCTTGATTTTAATGGTCATGGTGAAAATGATGATGAATCAGTATTTTTCATCGATGGTTTTCAAAAGGATTTATCCGAACTGATTCGTTCAAAAGGGCTGGATAAACCTTTTGTTTTCGGATACAGTATGGGAGGATATGTAGCCTTATATCATGAACTCGTTGAGCCGGGTAACTTATCCGGGATACTGACATTAGGAACAAAATTCGAGTGGAATCCTGAAACAAGTGCCAAGGAAGCCGGTTTCCTCGAACCTAAGATTATTATGGAAAAGCTTCCCGAATATGCAGAGTACTTAGATTCGATACATCCTGTCGGTTGGGAGGAGAATGTGCAAAAAACGAAGCAACTAATGCTTAACCTCGGAGATAATCCGATGCTCACTGATGAAATTTTACGACAAATCAATCTTCCCGTTACCATCGGCCGGGGAGATTTGGATAAAATGGTTTCGGATCAGGAGTCTTTTCATGTCGCATCGTTGATTCCGGATGCCAGATATATTCAGTTAGAAGGAGTTAAACATCCGATTCGTCAGATAGATCCTCGTGCGATAAAGGAATTGATTCTAAAATCAATCCGAGAGGCGGAGTCAAGATAGATGCTTATTTAATGGGCTTAACATTTCAATCAATCAATAGTACAGTTCAATAAACAGAAGCATTTTTTTTTCTTGCGATGAAGTGGATAAAAGGTTGAAATCACTGTGAAACACCTTTGATAACGGGATGATCGGATCAGAACCCTGTGTCTGAGCGGTTTGTTAAAGGAACCAACTTTGTCTTTTGTTTTTTCGTTTGTAACTTTACGGGAGAAACAAAGAAATTTTGATTTCTTGAATTTTAAAACACAAAAGAATAGGTTATGAAAAAAATTTACACACTGGCAGCTTTTGCTTTGATGGGATCTGTGTCTATCGCACAGGTTTCAAGAATGCCGAATCCGGTGATCAAATC
>QKAV01000111.1 GCA_003247185.1 Crocinitomicaceae bacterium | reverse complement strand
AAGCATCCCAAAGTATATTTAACGCATACAATCTAGTTGCTAAATAACAATCAACGAATAAAAGCTTTACCCCTTGTTTTTCTTCGATTTCCTGCTTTAAATCTAAATAATACGAGTTTACTCTGTATAATTGTTTAGAATTCAAATTTTGATAACGGAAATTAGATTCAAAATCAACGCCATGATTTCTAATCATAAGATCAGGATGCACTTTCTTAACTTCATCAATCCATTTAATGTTTTGCTCAATACCTAAATACTCGGTATTTTCAGCTACAAAAAGCGGTGTTGAGTAAAGCCCTACTCCTATTTCTAATACAAAAGCAGGATGATAAATCTCCATTACACTTTGAATTAGAGGTTGATGTGTAGCCCAAGCCCAATTAGGTGTTGTCATAACAATTCGTTTATATTTACTTTAGGAAATGCAGTTATTGCACTATTTAAACTTGTATTAATAATTTCAATTCCCATTTTATCAGCATCCCTACGAATAAAAGGGAATCCTGCTAAATGTCGATTAAAAGGTAAATTCTTAACAGGAAAAAACTTATCAGCACTTTCAGATCGATACTCATTATGGAAATGTTGATTCTTATTAGTATTCAACGTCATATCAAATCCTACTAAGATAATTCGTTTCGCGCCCATCCAAGCTGCTAAACTTATAGCTGATGCACCACTATTGTAGTTCCAAGCAACTGCTTTAGGATGTGTACTTATTCCCAAATGTCTCTGATAAGACGGTACGCTCTTTCTAACTTCAATCGGTAAGTATTTAACCCAATGCAAATCCTGCTTTGCTGTATGCTTATCAGAAGAAACAACTAAACCTGTATATTTGGATAAGCCTGCTTTATGATTCAAAAAGAATTCCATGTCACCAAAAAAGCAAACATCAACCCAATTTCCAAACTGATAAGCAACATTTATTCCGATTACATGCTTTTTATGAATCTTGGCAAGATAGGGAGAGTAAGATGAAATACTTTCTTTTCGGGAACGTACTGCACTTACTAAATCCTGCGGGATGCCGAAACAATCGATCAAAGAAGGACCCCCACCTAGAATCCAAACTTCCCCTCCCTCCCAAATATTGGGTATTTGCCAAGCTGCTTTCATATAATAGTGCTGAACTGGTTATGAGTTCATTGATTTTGCCAACTCGTTTGCTTTTCCTTTAGGAAGAGGATTCTCAGAAACGATCGAACCGTCTGTATGAACAACATTGAACAGCAATTTGTTTCCGTTACGGAGTTGTTCTTCAGGATTTTCAGGATCCATTGCCGGTTTAATTGAATAAACGTCAGCCTGTTTTTTCAGTTCTTCGTTACTTGTTACTACCGGAAGATCAGTTTTCACAACTACCATTCCTTCTGCATATTCACACTCTTTCAGAGTATCTTTGAATGCGAGGGGAATTGCATCGGGATTGATTGCAAATTTTTGACCTGGTTTGATAATGTGATTTTTGAAACGTAAAGAACCTCCGCCTACTTTTTGATAAGCTTTGTAACCTTCAGGTAATGTCGATGCTTTTTTGTCTTTTTTAGTCATGACTATAAAATTAGAAATTAATTAATGATTAAATTATTTATTCCACATGATTAGTGGAAATTCTCAGATTATAATGTACCGTGAGCGATTCCGCAATGGTTATTAAAGTCTGATTTGAAACGTGGAACTGCAATCTCCATAATTTTGTGTTTTGCAATCATTCCCCCCTCAGTAGTCCACATCATGTTCGTCATCGGCATGCCGTTGATGATCTCGATGGTGCGTCTCCTTAACTCAACGAATACAACGTTGTTATCAGCAATCCTTTCAGAGAAGATAATATCAGCAATGTTTCCAAGCTTCATAATTCTTTCTTTCAAGGTCATCAAACTCTGTCCTGAGATAGAGTAATCGTCACCCAAACGATCCTGATACGCATCCGGAAGAATAAGAACTCCTTCACCTCGGTGATAAGCGTCCCTGTTTGCTTTCTTCAATCTCTTAACGTCATCGATGATCATTTCATCAGTTGTAGCCGAAGCATCCCAAGCACCGTTCAATTGAACCTGGTTCCTGTCAGGGTAGTTAAGAAGGGTGTACATTGTACCTCCACCGAAAGTATAAGTACCACTACCTACAAGTAGGTCTTCTTTTTTATCCATGATCTTCCGAGCAGCGTTACGAGCTTCCTCAACATCTACTCCGTTACCATTTTTACGGCTAACTTCTAAGAAACGAGCATTGATCTCGTAATCTGCATGGAGAATCGGGATGGGCAAGAAGTTATCTTTGTACTTAACACGGTCACCCTGTCCACGGTTTACAGCATCCATAGACATTGTAGCCTCCTGAGAATCACTTACTGAGTGCCATTCAAGTACGGTTGTACCGAAAGCATTCCGCAAGGTTTTCACCAGGTTTTTACCGATAAAGTAATCGTAAACGGCAAGTTCTTCACGAGCAACTTCGGTTACTGCATCGTCAATTTCTTTCCATTCGTCAGGACGCAGAGTTAATTCTGCAAGTACGTTAATCCCACGAGTGTACGCATGTACAGATTCGTAGTTTTCCGGATTTTCTGCACCGCCTTTATATTTACCGGTAAATACCGTAATACAAGGCATGTCATCTTCATCCAAGTAAGGGCGCTTTGAATTGATATTGAAAGAACCCTGAGATTTCAACTTACCGGCTACTTCTCCGTAAGGGGTACCGTTGTTGATAATGTCAATCTGAACTGTTGATTGTGTCATCTTCTTATTCCTCCTTTATTATTACATTATTCTTACTGCGATTCTTCCATCTACTGCACCTGATGCAGAGAGGTCTAAAGTATCCAATGCAATTGCAACTGCAACACCGGAAGCCAATGCTACGAGTTTACCGGTTGCATCCACTTCAAGTTTGTCACCTTTGGCAACATCTTCTCCAGCTGCAAGAATTCCGTATGCTTCTTCTCCGCGAGTTGTTACCCAACAAGGTACAGGATTTCCTGATGCAAAAGCATCATCAATTGTTTTCCCCTGATACTCGTCTTCCAATGCTATCATTGGTACAGTAGGAATACCAGCAGTTACAGTACCGGCAGATCCCAAAACAACAAACATTCCAGGAGTGATTGCTCCACCTGCTGCATATTCATTCTGAATGTCGGTGTACTTTTTTAATTTAATCGTGTTCTTTGCCATGATTTATTCTCCTTTCAAATTAATGAATTAATCTTTTTTGAAATTTACGTTCGGAGGAAGCATCACTACTCTTCCTGCACGGCCGCCATTGTTTCCGTTAGTTTGCATCCCGCCAGCCCCGCTGACATACTCAATTTGTTCCCCATTGGCAACAACTGAATGAATCTTTTGAAGTTCAGAAACTTCTTTCCCGTTAAGCTCAGTTTCTTCCCAAACTTTAGAATTGTCAAGGATACCTTTAACCAACTTTTTCTTTTGATCAGCATGTAACTGCAAAGCGGCTTCCGTCTGTGCTCTTTCTTCAGGAGAAAGAATACTCAGGTATTCATCACGAGTTAACGGATCTTTACTCAATACTGAAAGGATATCAGCACGAGATATTTTCTGCTCACCTCCGGCATTAGCCTGAATGGTTGAGTTTTGAGACATGATCTCCAGCAGTTCTTCCGGAAGAGCTTCCAACTGCGTGCGATGTGTCTCGTTGTAAGCGGTGGTCTTATTAGCGATTAAGCCGTTGACCAGATTTTTTACACATTCTTTACACATGTTACTGTTTTTTTGAATTGTACGTTCTGTTTTTACTTTGTTGTTTGCTGATACGGCAGAAATAACTGGATAGTTAATTTCTTTCGTAACTTGAACAGCCTCACCTGTCAGTTCTGCTTGACCGGCAGCATTAATTAAGTAGTCCTGTTGGTAGAATTTTCTGACACTTGGATTAACGTTATAGTCATGCTCGGCAAAAATAACGTATTCGTCAAAAATTTCCTCAACGTAGTAAGACTTCCCTGCACGATCAAGACCATACACCGCATGTCGAATTTCTTCTGCTTTGCGGAACTGACCCATTTCGTTAACAGAGAAACCTTGTTGGTTCAGTTCTCTGAGAATATCATTTCTATTCTCATTGGTAACAATCAAAGTTTTTTGTGTCACTTTGGTTCCTCCTTTCGTGTTAACTCTGACGCCACACCCATCTTCAATAGAACAAGCTCCAATCTCGTCGGGCAAAAGAGCAAGATGGTCAGGTCTGTGATTTCGAGCGATGGCGACATATTGTTCATTATTATAAAATCCAGAAGTTTCTTCCTCGTCAGAGAATATTCCTACTGATACTTCGATAATTTCACGATCATTGATCTTATTCAAAGTAACTTCGGACACTCTTTCGAGGTCTTCTATACAGAGCCAAGCCTCAGCTTTAAGTGCGTTGTCGGTAACAGAAGTATTAAATACTCTTCCAACAGCCCAATCTGCAAGAACATCAGGACTATTAGCTGATACATACGTTCCATTAACTTTAGGATGACTTATAGTCACCGGAATGCCATTCCAACTTTCAGGATACCTCCCTAAATCTTCTGCATAATGCAGAATCGGACCATGACTGCCGCTATGTACTCCCTCAACCATCATAGTTACAGGGACTACTAAATGTGGCTTTCCGTCTAATGTTTCTTCTCTAACCCCGTAATTCTCCGCGGTTACAAAATAAACATCTAAGATTTTTTTGTTATTAGTAGTCATTATCTTAATTGTTTGTTTGCTTATTAGCTCCTGATTCAGTCCTAGAATCAACTGCCGATGTTCTCTCAAATTGGCGAGAAGCCGCGGCGTTCAATTCAGCTATTTCCTGCAAAGATAATTCTTTCTGTCCTGTTTCAGTCATCTTATCTTTTCGGTATTCAGCAATATATGAAATCTGAGTATCATCCAATCCCATTAAGAATTGTAAGAACATTTCAAACGGCATCATATATTGTGCTGCCGGATTAGTTGACCACTCTTTCAAAGCTATTGCTCTGTTCTTCCCTAATTCAACTTTCTCCTTATCAGATAAGCTAAACAGTTTATCCCAAATAACAGTATATTCACCGTCTTTTGGTTCAGGCAATACCTCATATTCAATTAAATGATCGATAAACGGTCTTAATATGTTTGGTTCGTTTGTTTCTTCCCTACGAGAAGTAACGTAACTAATCCATTCTTGCTTGTCTTGCGCTGACGACAATTCTCCTCGCTCAGAACCGATCAAAATACGTTTAGGTATTGCTGTGACTGCTGAGATCATAGAAAATTGAATGTCCACGTGGTTTGCAGGGTCTGCGATCTGTTGTTCTAAAGATTTATAATCAATACCCTCATTAACAAGTACACGTTTAAGGTTGTGTTCGAAACTTTCAATCTGATCTTGGATCGATGCGAGCATTTCAGGTGTAACCTCGTAATCATCTTTTACGCTACCTGTATAACCAGGACGAGCACCTCTCCAAAACATTTCAGCATCACCTCCTACCAACTTCTCTAAGTCAATAAGACGATTAAATACCGCTTGTAATCTTGGGATGCCATTTACTTCATCTTCCAACACATCATCAACGATGTGAACGATTCGGCTGTAATGTACGATTAATTCTTGATCAAAAGAACCGGCTACCGTTGTGTTTCCTGTCGTTAAATAACTTGATGACTGTGTTGTTAACGAAACTTTGTAATAAAGAGGTTTCCCATAACGAGGACTCTTTGAATCTTTATCCCATTCGTTAATAACAGCAGAAGTCATGGAGAGGGGTTTCACATAGATCAATTTTGAACCTTTTCTCACTTTGTTTCGAAACCCCTCTCGTGATCTAACATCGTCCAAACCTAACAGTATAACTGAATAATTACCTAAACCTGCAAGTTTATCGGCGCGCATAAATACGCTTTTCAGTTTAAGGGTTTTGTATATTTTATCCCATTTCTTTTCGAATTTGGTTTGTTTCAGTTTGGTATTCTCAACAATGTTGATTGTTCCTTTCCAAGAAGCTTTAACAGGGCGATCAATAACTGCTTTCGCAATATCTTGACGGAAATAACGAGATAAGAAATCCTCGAAATACAAAGTATTCGGATAACCCAAAGCTTTGTAGACGTCCCTTGCCCCCTGATAAGTTTGAGTACCAATACGATTTGCTAATAGAAGCCTATTAACAAGTTCTCCCATCACTAAGACGTTTCGTCCTTGTGAGACATTTTTAGGTATTGATCTTTGTATTTTCATTTCTCTAAGTTAATCTCCTTGCTACTTTCTTTTTAATCAAAGCATTGAAACCGCCTGCGGCAGCATCAACTTGGTCTTTATACGTCCCATTTGGGAAAAGTTCGTGTTCTTCTTTAAACAATTTATTCCAATCTGCTATAATAAGAATGATGTTTCCGTTGTTGACTTGAACTGAATATGGGTCAGCACGTTCTGCTTTATTTCCGTCACCTTTTCCTGGTTTATCAGCTTTAACTCTGAATCCTGCTAAGTTTCTGATTGTGCCCTCAGCACTCTCTTTTCCTCCAGATCCTGGTTCTTGCTCAATGACAATATCAACTTTGGTTCCATCTGCTAATGCAGTTTGGCGAATTATTCTTTCACGAACTTCAGCACTCCACTGTCCCCTTTTAACATCCTCAATCAAGATCATTTTATTCTTTAACAAGTGCATCTTGACTCCGACTGTGTAAGCACCTTTTCCAATAGACCCCGCTTTATCCCAATAACGCACAGATTTCACGATCATTCTTGGATCGATCTTTTCTGCTGTCATTTGAAACATTGCAACTTTGAACATTCCTCCTCCAGGTGGTGCAGGGTTCTGGCCTATTTGTCCTGCGTATCCGTATTGCCCGAGGTCTGATTCAAGTTCCTCTAAAACGTCACGAGTCATCCTCACTTTGTCGAATAACCCTTTTTTGTATTTCTTAACAAGTTTCCTTGGGCGAACAAATTTTTCGTAATGCAGAATTTCTCCTGGTAAGCAAACGTGTTTCAGTTTCTTCTTTTTCTTATCCAACCAGTGCCCACTTGGGTCATTCTGATTTAAACGCTGCATGATTCCAATAATTGCAGAAACAGCTTTGTCCGTCTTACGAGTTGGGAGTGTCTGATCAATCCAACGATTAGCATTTTCCAGTTCTTTCTCAGAAGCAGCTTGTGTAGGATTAAGTGGGTCGTCCCATATAATAATGTCAGCGTGAAAACCTGTAAGTGTTCCTCCGACTGACGTACTGTATCTGTTTCCTCCAGGAATCTCTTTCTTCGCTTTCCTTCGATTTCCCGTAACATT
>QKAV01000089.1 GCA_003247185.1 Crocinitomicaceae bacterium | reverse complement strand
GGGTAAATACTGATATTTTCGAAAATTTCAATCCGATTTCCTGTTTTCGGGTCAATACTTTCAATGGCCTCAATTTCGTCTCCCCAGAAAGCGATACGAATGGCATAATCGGCGTAGGCAACAAAGATATCGACTACATCCCCCTTAACCCGGAACATTCCCCGTTCAAAAGTTTCGTTCGCTCTTGAATAGAGATTTTCTACCAGTTTAAACAGGAATTTATTTCTGGCGACAACATCACCGACTTTAATGTGGATGATACTGTTAGCGAATTCTACCGGGTTACCGATACCATAGATGCAGGATACCGACGCTACTACAATTACATCTCTTCTTCCGGATAAAAGTGACGAGGTTGCTGAAAGTCGCAGTTTTTCAATCTCATCGTTGATGGAAAGATCTTTTTCTATATATGTTCCCGTAACAGGAAGATAAGCCTCCGGTTGGTAATAATCATAATAAGAGACGAAGTATTCTACGGCATTGTTCGGGAAGAACTGTTTGAATTCACCGTATAATTGAGCTGCCAGGGTTTTATTGTGCGACAGAATTAACGTTGGTCGTTCAACCTCTTTGATCACATTTGCAACGGTGAAGGTCTTTCCGGACCCCGTAACTCCAAGTAATACCTGATTCGCTTCACCAGCGTTTAATCCTTCAACAAGTTGCTTTATTGCAACAGGTTGGTCGCCTGTCGGCTCAAAATCGGAAATCAACTCAAATGGCATGCTGTAAAATTAATCATTGCCGGACGAAATAGCATTGAATTAAAATAGAAGTTATGCACTCATTTCATTTTCATCAAACAGCTATCTTTGTCGTCAATTGTAAAACATGGTCTGGATTATTTTCCTCTTATTGGTTTTTGCCCTTCTTGCATTAGATCTTGGCGTCTTTCACAAAAAAAATGAGAAGGTGACGTTAAAAGCATCTTTGGCCTGGACTGCAGTTTGGGTAATTTTTGCGTTGATGTTCGGAGGAGTAATCTATTGGATGTACGATCTGAACATCATGGGGGTCAATAAACAAGACATGGACCCTGTTACCGCGATGATCGATTATTACACGGGGTATGTGATTGAGGAATCTCTGAGTTTGGATAACATCTTTGTGATGGCAATGATCTTCAAGTATTTTAAAATTCAGGATAAATTCCAGCATAATATCCTTTTCTGGGGAATCCTTGGAGCCGTTTTCTTCCGTATGGGAATGATTCTTGTCGGCACTGCTTTCGTAGAACATTTCTCCTGGGCGATGTACATTTTTGGTGCGATTCTGCTCTTTTCAGCATTTAAGATGATCAAAGAAGGGGAGGAGACGGAAGATTTTGAGTCGAGTTTTGCCGTAAAAGTCCTTCAGAAAATTTATCCGATCAATTGGTCCATTCAGGACGGAAGATACCTGGCAAAAATCGATGGACGCAAAGTGGCAACACCATTACTGGCTTGCCTGGTTGTGATTGAATTCAGTGATATACTCTTTGCTGTAGACTCCATCCCAGCTATTTTTTCGGTAACTACAGACTCTTTTATCGTGTTTACATCTAATATTTTTGCCATTCTGGGGCTGAGAAATTTATATTTCTTCCTGGCGAATATGTTGGACAAGTTCCGGTATATGAAGTACTCATTGATCTTTGTCCTGATGTTTGTCGGATTTAAAATGATTTTTGCACATTTTATTCATTTCCCATCTTTAGTTTCATTAGCGGTAATCGTACTTTCGCTCGGACTTGGAATTCTTGCGTCCTTATCCGGATCGAAATCCAAGGCCGTAAATGATGGAAAACCTAATTAAGCTCATTATTTTTGTTGCATGAAAATTTACAATAATATCCTGGAAACCATTGGAAATACGCCTTTGGTTAAATTGAATAAGTTAACGAAAGACGTTAAAGCTACCGTACTGGCAAAGATCGAAACAACGAATCCCGGAAACTCCGTTAAGGATCGGATGGCTCTTAAAATGATTGAGGACGCGGAAGCTGCAGGTTTGATCAAACCGGGAGGAACAATAATCGAAGGAACATCCGGTAACACGGGAATGGGATTGGCGCTTGCCTGTATCATTAAAGGATATAAACTGATTTGTGTATTGAATGACAAGCAGTCGAAGGAAAAAATGGACATTTTAAGAGCGGTGGGAGCTGAAGTTGTGGTTTGTCCTACGGCTGTTGAACCAAGTGATCCGAGATCTTATTATTCGGTTTCACGCAGATTAGCGGAAGAAACACCTAATAGTTGGTATGTTAATCAGTATGATAACTTATCCAATCGTCAGGCTCACTACGAGCAAACTGGTCCGGAGATTTGGGAACAGACTGACGGGAAAATCACGCATTTTGTTGTTGGAGTAGGTACGGGAGGTACTATTTCAGGAACAGGTAAATATTTGAAAGAGAAAAATCCAAACATCAAAGTTTGGGGAATTGATACCTATGGATCGGTGTTTAAAAAATACCACGAAACGGGAATTTTTGACGAGAACGAGATCTATCCGTATATCACCGAAGGAATCGGAGAAGATATTCTGCCAAAGAACGTAGACTTTGATGTAATCGATCACTTCGAGAAAGTGACAGATAAAGATGCAGCAGTTTATACGAGAAGATTGGCCAGAGAGGAAGGAATTTTTGTAGGTAACTCTGCCGGTGCGGCGATTAAAGGCGTTTTGCAGATGGCTGACCAGCTTACGGAAGATGATGTAGTGGTGATTTTATTCCACGATCACGGTTCCCGCTATGTTGGGAAAATGTTCAACGACGATTGGATGCGTGAAAGAGGGTTCCTGGATGAAGGTATTAAGAAAGCGTCTGATATCGTTGCAAAACACGGCGATTTGCCTTTGATCACTTTATATTCTGAGGAGTTGGTTTCTCATGCGATTGATCGTATGAGAAAGTACAATATTTCTCAAATTCCGGTTATGAGAGACGGGAAATTCGTAGGAGCATTGGACGATAGCAAAGTTTATCATTTATTGGTTGAACAACCGGATTTGATCAACACGGCAGTCTCTGGAATCATGGGACCTGCATTCCCTATTGTAAGTGCAAATACAACTTTGGAAGATCTTTCTAAATTGATCAATAAAGAAAACTCAGCGGTTCTTATCGATCAGGGAGATAATAAATTCCATATCGTTACCAAGCACGATCTTATTGCGGCAATGGCCAGTAAATGATCTATACGGATCAATTAGGAAGGAAGATTGAATTGACAGCGACTCCGAAAAGAGTGATCTGTCTGGTTCCGTCTATCACAGAATTGCTTTATGATCTGGGGCTTGAGGAGGAAGTGATCGGAATAACGAAATTTTGTGTTTATCCGGAAAAGTGGTTTAAGACCAAGCTTCGGGTTGGAGGAACAAAGCAGGTAAATTTTCAATTGATAAAAGACCTTTCTCCTGATCTGGTAATTGCGAACAAAGAGGAGAATACGAAAGAGATGATCGAAGAATTGGATCGGATCTCGAACGTTTGGGTAAGTGATATCTCCAATTTGTCTGAAGCGAACCAAATGATACTCAGTCTGGGAGAGTTGCTTAATAGGTCGGAGAGAGCGGGAGAAATAGTTGAGAGAATCGATCAGGGTTTTGAAAAAATACGATCGTTAATATCAGACAAGACGGTAAAATATTTCATTTGGAAGTCTCCGGATTTATTGGCTGGAAAATCGACCTTTATTGATGATATGTTGAGCAGGTGCGGATTGAAAAACCTTACTTTGATAGAAAGATACCCGGAAGATATGGGTAAGGATAGCCCTGATTTTGTTTTTTTAAGTTCGGAGCCTTATCCTTTTAAAGATTCGGACATAAGTTACTTTCAAACCAAATACCCGAAAGCAAAAGTTACGCTTGTGGATGGTGAAATGTTCTCCTGGTATGGTTCTCATTTGCTAAAAAGTCCGGGGTATTTTGAACAACTTCTCCGGGAAATCAACGAATGAGTTTGGATTGCAACAGGAAATGCAATAGTGCCAGATGAGCAGAAGTCTCATCGGCGAAAACCAATTTTCCTTTGACGGATGCGGTCTCTTCGTTTATTCGATTGATTTCATAGTCAATCGATTCCATGGATTCGGTAAAAGATTTACTGGCAGAGTATAAGGATAAAAGCTCAACGAGTTTACGCATCATGCCTTCTCCCTTCAGTGCGGTCATATTTTTAGGATTTCCCTTTACATGCATGATGACGTTTGGATTCAGATTCGTGATCAGGTTTTGATTGAATTTAGTTGTTCCGATATAGATCGTTTGGGTATTGACCTGATGAAAAAAGTAGTTCATTTTTCCGTATGACAACTGTCTTTCACGAATAATGAATTCACTGTTTAAGGGTTGAATTGCCTGTAGTAAAGAATCCACAGAAGTCATATCGGCAAAATAAAGCAAGGCCTCAAATTCCGGTTGAAGTTTCAAGCCCGGAACTTCTTCGATAGTCAACCCTTTGTAGTTTACCGAGAGACCTGCCAATTGAAAATATGCCAGGTTGAATTCTTCCAGTAAATTCTGAAGAGAGTCTCTGACGATAGGCGTAAATGTCGGGATGTTAATTAATAAATCATCTCCCTTGATCGAAACATGTCTGTCATGTTCCGGAATCCGCTTTATATCCATATTGCCACTTAACTGTATCTCGTTCCGTTCAAAATCCATGAAGACTTCTCCCGGCATCAGTATCGAGTTGATTTCCTGAATCCCATTCTTTAAATGAACCTCGATCTCACTACTTTTTGTGCTTTTTGTTTTGGATGAATTTGGATTTTTGTTCAGGATGGTACTGGCTTGTACATTTAATTGATCCTGGTTTAATTCATGTAATTGATTGTTAAACAGGATCAAGGCAAGATTGTCTTTAACAGCAACTCCCGCACCACGTTCAGAGATTTTTCGGCTGAATTTTTCGAATTTCTTTTTGTTGGATAGATTGAAAAGCAGTCCATTATACAGATTGTCATGAATCGGAAAGCTGAAGATGACTATCTCATCAAGAAAACTGATCCCCGGAAGTTCTCTCGTGCTATCCTCACTTTTCATCAGTTCCTGCAACAGATCTATACTTTCCTGATCATCACTCGTGAGCAGGTTATTCAGTGTTTCCCGGATCATTGATTTGGAGTCAATCCGACAGGAATACACCGCATTTTCAGGGACATAGTTGATAAGTTCATTATTGACTTCTGAATAGAACAATTCGGAAAGCGCAATACTTCCTACTACTATACTAAACAGAAGCAAAGTTGTGAATATCGTTAAAGGCCCTTTTATTTTTTGCACATTCAAATGTAAGGAAAGATGCGAAATGGTAATTTTGTCCCATGAGAAAATTCATAAGGTTTCTTTTCAGATTGTTCGGATGGAAAATTGATGAGCATACTCCGGAGGGAGAAAAGAAGTTCATTGTAGTTGTAGGACCACACACTTCCAACTGGGATTTTATTATAGGTAAACTTGCGTTTATAACGTATGGCGTAAAGGCCAAGTACCTGATAAAGAAGGAAGCATTTGTACCGGGATTCGGTTGGTTGTTGAAGCGAATGGGAGGGATTCCCGTGGACCGGAAAAAGAACAATAATATTACAGAGTACGCAGTCAAATTGTTCGAAGAAAATGAAGAACTGATTCTCGTCTTCACACCGGAAGGAACGCGCAGCTATAATCCGAATTGGAAAAAAGGATTTTACTATATCGCATTAGAAGCTAAAGTGCCAATTTATATTGCATATATTGATTACAGCCGAAAAATAGGGGGATTTCATTCAAAATTTGAGCCGACAGGAAATGTGGACGCAGATATAGCTTACATCAAAAGTGTTTTAACTCCATTTAAAGGCAAGCATCCGGAGAAAGGGATTTACTAGGACTTTTTATTTATCTGACCGGTCTTCTTGTTGAACCCGTATGGACAATGCTTGCAACCGCTTTTACAACAATAACCTCTTTTTAAATGATACTTTTCTGTGAAAACAATATAGCCTTCAGGAGAATAATAAAAGTCTTCAGGCTCGAGGTTGGGGCGTTTGGAAAATCCTGACATGTCTTCACTCATGATGCAAAATTATAACATTTAATGGATACATCTAAGTCAATAGTTCAGCAGGTAGAAACAAAACTAACACAGGAACATGGTGTTGCATTATTTGTTAAGAGAGATGATCTGATCGATGAACAGGTTTCAGGAAATAAATGGAGGAAACTCAAGTATTTTGTAGAGTTGTTTCGGGAAAGAAAGAATGAAGGGATCCTTACTTTTGGAGGAGCATATTCGAATCATTTATTGGCAACTGCTGCCTACTGTGCTAAAGAAAATATTCCATGTATTGGGGTTGTCAGAGGCGAAGAACTGAATGAATCAAGTAATGATACCTTAAGAGATTGCGCAGAACTTGGTATGCAATTGAAGTTTATTACGAGGGAAGAGTATCTGATCAAAGATGACAGAAGTTACAAGGAATACCTGTTGGAGGAACATCCGAATTACATGATTGTTCCGGAAGGAGGAGCAGGTTATTCGGGGATGCTGGGCTGCCAGGAAATAGTGGCTGAAATAAGAAAAGAAGTTGCCTTTGACAGTTTGTTTGTTGCACAGGGTACCACCACGACTTCCTGTGGGGTGCTTTTAGGGTTGAGAGGGAATGAGAAGTTGCATGTAGTGCCGGTTCTCAAAAATTTTCCTTCCGGGACTGTGATGCGTGAGCTCTTTAAATATGCGGCTTTCGATAATGAATTCGTGGTGGATGTGATGGATTCAGTATCGGTTCATTCGGACTATCACTTTGGTGGATATGGAAAAGCAGACGAAGAGCTCATGGATTTCATTCGCACTTTCTACCGTGAAACAGGACTCAAACTGGATCCGGTTTATACCGGAAAGGCAATGTATGCTTTAATTGAGAGCGTAAAAAGAGGAGAACTGGATAACCAGACTGTAGTTTTTATTCATACAGGAGGAATTCAGGGAGCTCGTTCATTTGAAGAAAAGTACGGAAAGCTCTACTGAACAAGTTGAGTTAACCGGATGGCTTCTGCCGCTGCTTTAACGTCGTGAACCCTTAAAATAGAAGCGCCATTCAGTAGTGCTATGGTATTGAGTACACTGGTTCCGTTCAGTGCATTTTCAGGATTGATCTTCAGGGTCTTGTAGATCATTGATTTTCTGGATACACCAACGAGAATAGGGTGTTTGAGGTCCTTAAATAACTTCAGCTCTTTCAGAACCTTGTAATTCTGCTCACTGGTCTTACTGAATCCAAATCCGGGATCCAGCACAATATTGTTGACTTCATTTTGATGTAAATACGCAATTTTTTCGCTGAAATAGCTCTTCATTTCACCAATCGGATCAGTTCCAAGCCGTTCTTGATGCATCGATTCCGAATTGCCTTTCAAATGCATTAAAATATAGGCTGCCTGATACTCTCGAACAACGTGAATAAGTTGATCGTCAAATTGTAATCCGCTGATATCGTTAATGATATGTGCGCCTGATTCAAGTGCTTTTTTTGCTACCCGGGATCGGAATGTATCCGCAGAGATAAGGATGTCGGGAAATGCAGAATGTATCGCCTCAATGGCTGGAATTAAGCGCTCTAATTCGTCTGATTCACTTACATTTTCAGCGCCCGGACGAGTCGAATATCCTCCGAGGTCGAGTATCTGTGCTCCCTCATCGATCATGGATGCAGCGGTACGCAGTAGACTATCATTGGCTTCATACCGACTTCCTCCGAAAAATGAGTCCGGAGTCAGGTTCATGATTCCCATTACTACAGGAGTGGAAAGATCAAGGAATTTATCACGGCATTGAAGGCCGAGATTAGCACTAAAATATGTATCTTCAACGACTGAATTCATCTTATGGAATTAATGGCGGACACTCGAACAGAATACACAAATGTAATCACTATTTGCCGTGATATCTTCGAAAAGAAAACAAAGGACTACGGCACGGCTTGGCGCATTCTGCGTCCGAGTTCATTAACAGATCAGTTATTTATTAAAGCACAGCGAATCAGAACGATTCAGGAAACCGGAATGAATAAGGTTGGGGAATCAATTGAGGATGAGTTTGTTGCGATTGTAAATTACTGTATTATGGCCATTATCCAATTGAAGGAAACCGAACTGAAAGAATTGGAGTTGGATCCGAATGTAGCTGTTGAATTGTATGCCAAATATGCGCAGGAAGCATTTGAACTGATGGAACGCAAAAATCATGATTACGGTGAGGCCTGGAGGGATATGCGCGTCAGCTCATTAACGGATTTAATCCTTCAAAAAATCTTCAGAGTGAAACAAATTGAAGATAATAAGGGGAAAACGATTATCAGTGAAGGAATAGAAGCGAATTATTTTGATATGTTGAATTATGCAGTTTTTGCATTGATCCACTTACAGGAAAGTAAATAAGCTTATGAAATTGAAAGAAAATTACACGATTGCAGGAAGATCATTAATCTTCAATGTTGTTTTTGTATTACTGAATCTTGCCGGCATGTCATTGCTGGTGATGGGCTATCACCCTGCACTTGAGGCCAAATCAACCTTACTGCTCACCCTTGCGATGATGTTGCTGATGACAAGTATTGGTGGCCTTATTATATTTAAAGGGAAGCTGATGATGGCCAGTGTGTCCCGCGTTTTAGTCGGTGGACTTTTTATCGTATCAGGTCTGGTGAAAGCAAATGATCCGCTTGGATTTTCGTATAAACTGGAAGAATATTTTGAAGACGGTGCTTTGGCATATCGAATTAAGGAATGGTTCGGAGCTCCCGGATTTTCGATGGAATTTTTCATGGATTGGGCACTTTTTCTTAGCGTTGTTATTTGTATCGCTGAGATTGTACTTGGTGTTTTGACAATCATAGGAGGGAAGATTAAACTCGTGTCGTATTTGCTTTTGGCAATGATGCTGTTTTTTACCTTCCTCACCTGGCACACCGCTACCTGTGATGGTACGGTGAAATTTGCTGATCATGATACGTATGCCATGACGGATCCTATAGCCAAGATGAAAATCGAAGAAGCCAAAACGAACAAGGAACTCAAGATTATTTCGCAAACGGATAAGGAACTGGTAGTGCAGGAGATGAAATTACCTCAATGTGTGGATGATTGTGGATGTTTTGGTGATGCGATGAAAGGCTCTATGGGCAGGTCCCTGACTCCTTCCGAATCATTATGGAAAGATATTGTTCTGGCTTACCTGGTTGTATGGATTTTTCTCGGACAGTGGAAGATCAAACCAAATACAAGAATGCAGAATGTGGTATATCTTGGTAGTTCTACATTGGTCATCATCTTCTTTTCCTGGGTCTTTGGTTGGTATTTCCCGATCATATTTGGAGTGATAGCCGTATTACTGGCTCTGTTTATCAAATCTTCCGGGGGGAAATATTTGGGTAACTACTGGGGAAGTGCGCTTTTCGTGGCCTTAATGTGTTTAGGAATGGAGGCATACGTGTTGAATTATCAACCTCTGAAAGATTACCGTCCTTATGCCGTAGGCTCTGATCTTCGTGAGAAAATGAATGATGGGATTGACGGTGTATTTGAGTACTATTATTTCCTGACAGATTTGAATTCGAATAGCACGAAACGCGTGAAGATGTCAGAAATTACCTCCGATATGTGGGGAGATACGAAACGCTGGAAAACTGAATACGATACGATAGAGTGTGTCGTACAACCGAAGAATCCGTCTATTATGGACTTCAATCCTATTCTTGGATTGGAAGATATGACAGATTTTGAGAAAAACAGTCCGTTGATCAAATCCGTATTGGACACTTCCCAGGTAATGATGCTTAAAATTCTGGATCTTGGTTATGATTCGGAGATGGAAATTCCTGTAGAGGAATATGATCCGGAATCTTTCCCTGCTGAAGAATACCGTATTTTGGATACATTATACGCCATGAATCCGAATATGACGGAAGTGGCGATTAAAGAAACACTTTTGGATGCGGATGAGGTTGTGATTCTAATCTCAAGAAGATTAGTCGAGGCAGATTGGAGTGAGATTGAGAATATTAAGGCAATTGCGAAGAAGGCAGAAGCGAAAGGAGTTCCTTTTGTCATGATTTGCAATGCCAGTAGAGATGAAATCAATGCATTCAGAAAGAAGCATAATTTCGAGATCCCGGTATTTGTTATGGATGAAATTGAATTAAAAGTGATTTCACGTTCGAATCCGGCTCTGATGATATTGGAAAAAGGAGTTGTTAAGGGGAAATATCCTTACCGATCAATTCCTGAAGCAAACAAATTTTCTAAAACATATTTGAAGTAATGCGAAGAAAGATAGTAGCGGGGAACTGGAAAATGAATTTGGACAAGGTGTCCTCTCAACAATTGATTCGAGACATAGAGGATCGAAAATCAGACGCGGAAATTGAATTGATGGTGTTTCCTCCGTTTGTGTTCATAGACGGCGTAGCTGATGAAGCGAAGCAGGTAAGAGTTGGTGCACAGGATTTTTATTTTGAGAATCAGGGGGCTTTTACAGGGGAAGTTTCTGTTGGTCAGTTGAAGAGCGTGGGAGCATCGATCGCTTTGATCGGTCACAGTGAACGCAGAGAATTGTTCGGGGAAACAAATGTTGTACTGAAGAAGAAAGTGGATGCAGCACTTGCGTCGGCTTTTGATTTTATCTTCTGTTGCGGAGAGCCCTTAAATATTCGCAAGACAGGAAGGGAATTCGATTACGTTAAAGTGCAATTGGAAGAAAGTCTGTTTCACTTAACTCCGGAGCAAATGAGCAATACAATCATTGCTTATGAGCCAATATGGGCAATAGGAACAGGGGAGACGGCAACATCTCAGCAGGCGGAAGATATGCATGCTGCTATCCGTTCATGGATTAGTGAAAAATACGATAGTAATGTGGCAGAAAAAGTAGCCATATTGTATGGTGGAAGTTGTAAACCTGATAATGCAAAAGAATTGTTTGCCTGTAAGAATGTAGACGGAGGGCTTATCGGTGGAGCAGCATTGAAGGCGGATGATTTTATAGCAATTGCAAATTCGTTTTAATGGATACACTGGAATTAAAAATTGACGTACAGCCGAAAGAACCGTGGTCCGGAATATTAATTGCGGAGTTGAGCGAGTTGGGTTTTGATGGATTTATGGAAACCAGAACAGGAATCATGGCTTATGGACCTGCAACGATTGATGTGGATCAGGTGATCAGTGAATCTTCAATGGGAAGTCCGAAAGGATTCAAATTTCAACTCGAAAAAAACATTATTCCTTATCAGAACTGGAATGCAACATGGGAAGCAGAGTTTGAACCGGTCTTCGTAGATGATTTGGCAACGATTATTGCTCCGTTTCATGACGAAACGGTAGTGAAAGGATTGAAGGTAGTTATCGAGCCCCAAATGTCCTTTGGTACCGGGCATCACCAAACGACATGGTTGATGACAAAAGCATTAATGGACATGGATAGCTTGCCTGCAAGAATTTTAGATATGGGAGCCGGTACCGGAGTTTTGGCAATTGTTGCCGAAAAATTGGGCGCTGGTGATATCGTAGCCGTGGATATTGAAGAGGAAGCAGTAAAAAACATTGATCACAATGTTGAACTGAATCACTGCTCCAAAATAAAATCCGTTGCGGGAGATATAGATGTGTTGGATCAGGAACAGCCTTTTGGATTGATTCTTGCAAACATCAATAAAAATGTGTTGAAAAATCATATGAAACGTTACGCGGAATTAACGTTACAAAACGGACAACTGTGGTTAAGCGGATTCTTTGAAAGTGATGTGGATGAATTGCTGGAATCGGCTTCAAAGGTTGGTTTTGAACGCATTGCTGTTGAAGGTAAGGAGGGTTGGGCATTAATCAGACTTAAGAAAAATTAATTGACACTATGAAACATTGGCTACTCACGATCATTAGCATGATCACGCTTTTTAATGCTTTTGGGCAAACCTATTCGGAAGATCGAACAAAATTTGTCAAGGAATTTCAGAAAGTCATTGCGGAATATGGTAATGATGATCAGAGAGATTATGCCAAGAATAGCTTGCAGGTCTTGCTACTGGAGACAAGTAAAATTTCAGATGCGCAGTTTTCAGCAATGGTTCAAACATGTAATTTGTTGGAATCAAAGCGTTTTAAACCGGTACCAGAGATTTACAATTATGTGTTTTCAGTTACCTCACTTGTTGAAGGAAGTAAGGGGATAGAGAGTTATAATGCATTTCAGGCGGCAACCTCTAAGTTGCTGGAGAGTAGAAACAGTAAGAAGTTTACGGATTTTATCGAAATGACTTCGGGTTATTTCTCTACAGACATGATTGCAGCTTCTTCCAATTTTGACTGGTTCTACGTCGGAGGAAAATACAGTTTCGAGTTTGATGTCAAATCTGTTATCATTTTTGAAGGTGGTAACTTGATCTGTCGCGTAAAAAGTAACTCAGCTGCTACCAGAGGAGATGTAATCGATAGTTTGGTAGTTTACAATACTTCCGGAGAATATGATCCGGCACTAAAAAAATGGGAAGGTAAAGGAGGAAAAGTTACCTGGGAGAAAGTTGATCTGGATCCCAAAACGACTTTTGCGATGATCGAAAACTACGAAGTCTCACTTAAGAAATCAGATCTTCGGGTGGATACGGTTACTTTGACTACCACCTACTTTAAAACTCCGATTAAGGGAATGCTCACGGACAGAGCATTCAAGATCAATCGTGAGGAGGATAAAATGTTTCCGCAGTTTCTCTCATTCAATAAGCGCTTGTTGATTCCTGAAATAGCAGAAGGTGTGGATTATACAGGAGGTTTTGCCTTAAAAGGCGAAAGTTTCATGGGAGCGGGAACGCCAGCGGAACCTGCTATGATTACAATGAAAAGAAATGGATTGGCATTTATAAAAAGTCGGGCGCAATTAGTAGAAGTGAATAAAAACAAATTGGCACTATCAGATGCTGCGACTACGCTTTATTTCGGGAATGGAGATTCATTGTATCATCCAAGTGTGGAGTTTACTTTTGACAGAAAGACAAATATTGTTCAGCTCTCAAGACCGAAATCGGGAATTGGCCAGTCTCCGTTTATCGATTCTTACCATCAGCTTGATATCTATGTGGAACGCGTTTCCTGGGAAGTAAATACGGACATTCTTGACTTTACCTATGATTTTGGTACCAGTCGTGATCAGAGATCGGCGCGTTTTGAATCCAGGGCATATTTCGATGCGCAGGTTTATGATAAACTGCAGGGATATAGCACTGTTCATCCACTGGTCGGATTATATAACTACTCCTATAAGTATGATGAACAGGTGTTGACAGAAGGAAAAGCAGCTACTGCTATTGGAATGACAGTAGAGCAGGCAAAACCACTTCTTTTGGAAATGTCCAGTTTAGGTTTTATTACCTATGACCTGGATGCGAAGACGGTTATTCTCAATAAAAAACTGACAACTTTTGTGAAAGCAAAGGCAGGGACCATTGATTATGATAATATCATTTTTAAATCGGATCTGAGACCTAAGGAAATGACAGGGTATTCTCCGGAACAAATCAAGGAGGACGAATACCTACAACAGGTAAAGGCAATTTACGACAAACAAAATGAGGAACGACGCTTGATGAAGCGTTTCGGAAGTATGGATCTTTCCAGCTTTGACCTGAGTCTGGAAGCTGTTGATAATGTGGTATTATCCGCTTTGAATAACGTTGTGGTCTTTCCGGATAATTATGAGTTGACGGTGAAAAAAAATCGTGACTTTAATTTTTCAGGATGGATCAATTCCGGGAAACTGGAAATCTCAGCAAATGCGGCTCAGTTCACTTATGATGAATACAAGTTCAGAGTATTGGAATCTGATAAAGCGTTGTTCAGAGTGAGACCTTTAAGAAAAGAGGACGGTCTGAATTCTATTCCAATGGTGAGTAATATATCCGGTATTATTGGTGAAATCTATATTGATGATCCTTCAAACAGATCAGGTAGAAACAGGGACTTTGCCAATTATCCAAAGATAAAATCCACGAGTCGTGCTAAGATATTCTACAACTCGGATGATATTATACGTGGAATTTATGACAGTACACGCTTCTATTATACAGTGTATCCATTTGAAATAGATAGTTTAAATGATTTCAAAGAAACGTCCTTCAGATTGGACGGGGAGCTTGTTTCTGCAGGGATTTTCCCTACAATCAAGGAAAAGGTGAAGATTATGCCGGATTATTCATTCGGTTTTGTTCAGCAGGCCCCTGAAGGAGGATATGATTTCTACGGTCCTGATGCAAAATATGACAATAAGATCGTACTTTCTCATAACGGTTTGCAAGGAGCAGGTACGATCGATTTTGTCTATTCGACATCTACATCAAAGGCGTTTACCTTCCTTCCTGATTCAACGGTTGGTGTGGCCAAGTTCTTCAATAAAGGTATTGAAACCGGAGTGCAATTTCCTCCTGTAAAGGCAGAGGAAGCCCTTATCACGTATATTCCGGGACAAAAAGTACTTAAAGCATCCTCACTTCCCAAAAAGGAACTGGAATTTTTCGAGGACTCGAAATTGAAGGGGACGGCAATTGTTACGCCTGAAGGTATGAGAGGCTTTGGTCTGATGACTTTCCTGAGAGCTACGATGATCTCGGATGATTACTCCTTCACGCGTTATGACATTGATGCGGATACCGCAAGTTTCAGTCTGAGAAACGATGATGCCGATCTAACGGAAGATCCGATGGCCTTTAAGACCGATAACGTAAAGTCGCATGTCTCATTTAAGGATAGAAAAGGGGAATTCAATTCTAACGAAGGAGAATCCGTAGTAAACTTCCCGGTGAACCAATACCTGTGTAAAATGGACAAATTCACATGGTTCATGGATGAAGATGCGATTGAAATGGAACGTCAGAAAGACAGAGATGTCGCAATTCAATCGGGAGTTGACCTGTTGGGACCAAACTTCTTCTCGCAACACCCTAAGCAGGACACACTGCAGTTTATGGCACCTCGAGCTAAGTTTAGCTTGAAGGAGAAGACTATTTTCTGTGAGAAAGTACCATACATAGACGTAGCCGATGCTCGGATTTATCCGGATTCAATGAAGATCAACATTCGTAAGAAAGCGAAAATGGATAAATTCGTTAACTCTCAGATTGTAGCCAATTATATCACGAAATATCACAACTTCATTAATGCGGAGGTAGAGGTGTTGGCACGTAGAAGTTATAATGGAGTTGGAGACTATGTGTATTACGATCTGGATAGCTTGAAGACGCTCATTCCAATGAAGAGTATAGGACTGGATACTGCTTATCAGACTATAGCTTATGGTAATATTGAACAGGACAAGAGTTTCAAACTCAGCCCGTATTTTGATTACTATGGTGAGTTGGAAATTAAAGCTGCAAGTCCGTTGCTGACATTTAAAGGAGCAACCAGAATTGAGCATGAGTGTACGAAGTTTGATCGAAACTGGATGTCATTTACAGCAGAATTGGATCCTAAAAACATTCAGATTCCGGTGCAGGAATCTATGACTGATTTGGAAGGAAATGCCATTACCGCAGGTATAGTATGGAGAGATTCTCCTGCAAAAGACAGTGTTACATTATATCCGACCTTCCTCTCTGCTAAGGTAAAAGCAGACGATCCGGTTGTATTCACCTCAAGTGGATTCCTGCAATATAACATTGGCGCTCAGGAATTCCAGATCGGTTCCAAAGACAAGCTGATTAATATGTCTGAGCCTGGTAATTTCCTTGCTTTACACACGGGTAGTTGCAGTATGAACGGTCTTGGTAAAATCAATTTGGGAATGGACTTTGGTGATTTTGATATCGCTTCGGTTGGTACTGTAAATTATAATCAGGAGACAGAAGAAACGAAGATGAATATCACTGCCCGAATGACGGCGAATTTTGAAAGTTCGCTTTTCGAGAACGTAGCGAAGCGAATCAATGAAGTGGAAGGTCTGAAACCAATGACATTTAACACATGTACACTGGAAGAAGCCATCGTGGAATGGGATGGAATTGAAGAAGCGGATAAACTGAAGTCGAAGTTTACTATCGACAATGAAGTGAAGAAGTTACCGAAGTCCCTGGAAAAATCCATTACGATTTCAGGAATCCGTTTGAGTTATTACGCTAACAATGACGGAGACAGAGGACTAATCACGGATCTGGAGTCTGCTATTCTGGTAAATATGTACGGTGTTCCGGTGATGAAATATGTTCCGTTCAAAGCGTATTTCGGACAGAATTTCAGTGGTGGTGCTGAAGGCGATAAGTTCGGCATGCTGATTAATATTCCTGGAGGCCGGGATTACTATTTCGACTATAAAATGTCGAAAAAAGAAGGTGTTATGAAGATTAAATCAGGAGATGAAGAGTTTAACGCAGAGTTGAACGGATTGAAGGAAGAAAAACGAAAAAGTAAGAACTTTTTATACGAACCAACTACCAATACGGTGTTAATGGCTCGTTTTATAGAACTGTTTTCTAAATGATGATTTATTACGGAATTAGTATTCTGATCGCATACCTGTTGGGTTCTGTTCCCACTGCAGTTTGGGTTGGAAAATTAAAATACGGAATTGATATACGCGAACACGGAAGTAAAAATGCAGGTGCTACCAACACCTTCCGGGTTCTCGGGAAAAAACCCGGAATACTGGTATTGTCGGTGGATGTGATAAAAGGCATTTTGGCCGCGTCGCTGCCCTGGATTATATTTCAGAATACACTTTCAGAAGCCGAGGTTATTAATGCTCAGGTATTCGCTGCTTTCGCTGCAGTTTTGGGACATGTATTTCCATTATTTGCGGGATTTAAAGGTGGAAAGGGCGTAGCGACCTCACTCGGAGTTATTATTGGCTTACATCCTTTCACGGCTGCAATTTGCCTGGGAGTATTTCTGGTTGTGTTTATAAGTTCCGGTTTCGTTTCCTTGGGAGCGATTATCAGTGCGGTATTGTTTCCGTTGATTCTTGTCTTCGTTTTTCATGCCGATTCTCCGTTATTGATTGGCTTTTCGATTTTGCTCAGTTGTGCAGTTATTCTTGCGCATCGAAAGAACATTAAGCGACTTCTCGCCGGAAATGAGAATAAGATGAACCTTTTTAAGAAATAGGCGTATTATCTATAGCACATAAAATCAGTACGTTTTAGTGTAAGTGATAAAGTTTTTAAATAGAGTAGTTGTCCCTATTCTCTTTGTATTAGTCGGTTATCAGACCTTCGGACAGACAAATGAAGAACGCAGGGAAAGAGCAGATAAATTTTTCGAAAAGGAAAAGTATGTCGACGCTACGAGCGATTATTTGCACTTACTCTCGCTGGAGCCGCGGAATGCAGACCTCAATTTCAGATACGGTGCCTGTCTCTTATACAACTCAAACAGGAAAAGTGAAGCGATCCGTTATTTGAAATATGCTACCACGGATCCGAACGTAGACCCCAGGGCATGGTATTTTTATGGTTTGTCTTTGCATCTCAATTATCAGTTTGATGATGCTCAGAAGAGTTATGGGACCTACGCGAATCTGACTCTTGGGAAGGAGGATAAACGCTATCCTGTAGACAGGCAAATCGAAATGTGCAGCAATGGTAAGCGACTGATGACCACATTTACGGACATCATTGTAGCCGAGAAACAGGAAATCGACAATCAAAAGTTCTTCAGGATTTATACGGATGCCAATACAATAGGTGGAGAGATTCTGGTAACGGCCAAATTTCAGTCGAAACTGGACCAGAAAATGGGGCACATTCCGGTTGTACATTTTCCGCCGAATGCAACGGCTATTTATTATTCGAGTTACGGGGATAACCTGGATTCAGGTCTTGATATTTATGTTCGCCGCAAACTACCAAACGGTGAATGGGGAGATCCGCAACTACTTCCGGGAGCAGTCAATACAAAATACGACGAAGACTTCCCATATATGCACCCTTCGGGAAAATACTTGTATTTCAGTTCAACCGGACATAATTCTATGGGAGGGTACGACATCTATCTCTCGAAATTCGACCCGAATACCAATTCTTTCAGAGAGCCCGAAAATGTTGATTTTGCCATTTCATCACCGGATGATGATTTCTTCTACGTAGTAGATTCGGCTTTTCAAAATGCCTATTTTGCCTCTGCCCGACAATCGCAGGACGGAATGTTGCATGTGTACAAGGTGAAAGTTGCGCGTGTACCATTGAAAGAAGTAATTATCATGGGAGAATTCATTTCCGAAGTAGACCCTGAAATGAAATCCATGGAGATCAATCTGACCTATCATTCGAATGGTAAGGATGTCGGTCTGGTAAGATCAAATAAAGTAGGGAAGTATTCTTATGTGTTCCCTCAGGGTGGGAAATACAATTACAATATCACCGTCGAAGGGTTAAGCGATGAATACAAATTCGTTGTAGACTTGCCGTTTTTGGATGAATTACGACCGCTCAAGCAACAGATCATACACACGAAAGAGGATGGAAAAGATGTCCTGAAGATTCTGAATCTCTTTGATGAAGACGTGGAAGGAGCTGAAGCAATTATTGCCGAGGTAATACGTAAGAAAGCTGAACTGGATGTAAATATCGGGCAGTTTGATGTTAATGAACTGGAAGCTGAACAGCGCAACAAGGAAATACTTAGTGATCTGGGTTTTGCAAATATGTCACCTGCGGAAATTTCGCAGAAACTGGAAGAGTTGGTGAAGGTCAATTTGGAGAAGGAGGGAATAGTAGAACAGGTATCGGATAACTTAAACTCTGAGATATTAGCCAAGGCTGAAAGAGTGAGCGACCTGGATGAAATTCAGGCGGAGCTGAATGAAAAAGCAGAGAAGACGGACGATCCGGTAACAAAACACCGATTATTAACGGAGGCGCAGCAAAAAGAGGCAGAAAAGCAGAATTTGTTACTTGCCACACAAGCCTTGATCGATCTGAAGGAAGATGTGAATCAACAGTTAAAGACAACGGAAGACAGTGGTCAGATTCAGCGCCTAAAAAACCTTCAGTCGAACTATGATAAGCTCATAGAGCAGGACGATGTGAACGCTGCGATTCAATTACTTTCCGAGAATAAAGGAGTGATCAGATTGGCATCTACGGGAACACCGGATGATATGCTTACCTCTTATGTGAACAGAGCTACGGAATTGAGGAAAATGATCCGCGAGGAGAGAGATAAAGATCAGCAATTCAACTTACAAATTGATAACGCCAATCAGGAAATTAACAGACTTCAAGGTCTGATTGAAGTTTCCAAGAAGAAGGATATTCCGATTCTCGAACGGCAGATTGAAGATAAGCGGGAAGAGATCGGCATGCTGAAAGCGGATCAGTTGAAATCGCGTGAGAAGAAATCAGAATACGCAAGAGAGTTAAGTAAGATAGAAGAACAGATCGCAAGTCTTCAAAATGCACTTAGTACGGAAGATCACGTTGCTGTAAATCAGACGAAGCTGAACGAAAGTATTAAGAAAGTCGAGGAGATCGAACAAAAGGAACCGGAGATAAATTACCAGGAGGAAATAGCCAGAATAGAGGAAGCATCACCTGCATTATTTAATTCTCAGGCAAGTGCGGAAGAGAAGATCAGAACAGATTTGCTTCAGGATAGGAAAGAAATTCAAAAGGATAAGAATTTAAGCGAATCAGAGAAACTGGCGAGAGAAGAAGAATTGATCCGGGATGCGATTACGGAAGTTGAAACCAGAAACACAATTGTTCAGAATGAGTTGAAAACGAATCCGTCAGATGAATTAAAACAGGAGGCGGAGGAATTGGCTGCCTACAAAGAACAGCTGAATACGGAATTGAATAGTGTTGAGACGAAATTGGATTCACTTAAAACCGAAAATCCGGATATTGCCTATTCGAAATCTGACCTTCAAAAAGAAATTGATCCAACACTTGAACAGGATTTGAAAAAGATCGCAGGTAGTTCAGGAGATGATTTACAGAAAGCAGAGCAGACCCGTGAGCGATTGGAGCGATTGGAATCAGCTGTGAAGCTGGAACGATCAAAAGTACAGGAACAATTAAAGATCGATCCTGAAAATGGGGAACTCCAGGCACGGGCAGAGATGTTGGAGGAGATTACTTCTGATGCAAAAACACGACTGGATAAAGCAAGAGAACAGGAGAATGAACTGATTGCCGCGAATGAAATTGTACCTGCGAATGCGGAGGATATTTTACCGGGCATTGATCAACATTTAACCAACGCCCGCTCCAATCCGGATAAAAAGGAAAGTTTAACTCAGGAAAAAGAATTGCTGCAGGAGTTATTGGCAACTTCTAACGAAAAAGCAAAGCAATTAGACAAGGATTTGAAAAAAGATCCTTCAAACAGCTCTAAGCAAAGAGAAAAGAGTGCATTGCTGATGCTGGTGGAAGAGACGCAGAAAAGAACGGAAGAGATTGACAATGAGCTAAACAGCCTAGAGCAAATTGCAGAAACAACAACCGTGACCAATGAAGATCTTTTGCCGGGGATTGACGGAAAATTGCAGGCAGCGAAATCAGATCCGGATAGAAAAGCAGGGTTGACAAAAGAGAAAGAGCTGCTACAAAACCTGAATAATGCAGCCAGTGAACGCTTAAAAGAAGTAGATAAGAAACTGAAGAAGGATCCTTCCAATGCGACATTGCAAAAAGAACGAAATGCTGTTGAGGCAATTATCGCGGAAAATGAATCGAGAATTGATGCGATTAGCACTGAACTGAATACAGTTGAGCAACCTACGGATGTACTGGCTCTGAATCAGCCGGAAACTTATCTGAAGTCTTACACGTCCGAAAGAGATAACATTCTCAATGGAAATACGGATCAGGTAGCAGCAACAAAAAACCTGATTGCACTGGATAATCGCTTATTGGATCGCATTGAAGAGAAGAAAAATGAACTGGAAAAACAATTGAATTCTGATCCGGATAATGAGACACTCAAAAATCAATTGGCAGCTATTGAGCAATTCGAAAATGAGACGAAACAACGGATTCATGAAGAGGAAGGCCAATTGACGCAATTGTCATCTACGTCTGAAAAACAATTCGCGACAAAAGAAGATGTGATAGCTGAACTTTTACCGGAATATACTTCTCAAAAAGAAGCGATTGAATCAAATCCCAACCTTTCAGAAAACGAAAAGGATCAAAGAATTCTAGCATTGAACAATGAAGTATTGGATAAGGCAGATGCCCTTGTAGAATCACTGGAAGCGAGAGCAGACAGGAATCCCGACGACAATGGACTGAAAAAGTCATTGGAACAGGTATATCAGTTAATGGAAGAGCTGGAAGCGGAAAATGGTGCAATACAAAATGTGGCATCAACAAACGAGCTGGCCAACGAACTGGTAAAGAACTATACAAAACGAAAAGAGGAGGCCGGAAAGATCAAGGATCTGAACAAACGCACCGATGCATTGGTAGCTGTGGAAAATGAGTTGAAGGCTGCAATTAATTCGGCTCTTTCAGAAGTGGAAACGGAGTTGGCGAGCGACCCGAACAACAGTGAAGCATTGGTCAGAAAGAGAGATTTGTTGAAGTTAGAGAGCGAAAATGCGCAACACCTGAATGAGCTTCAACCGTTGAAGAATGTTGTCTATCAGGATGAAAATGAACTGAGAAATGCCATTCTTGGCGATCAGGATTTACTCAATAGTATGAACACCGATCCGCTTGCATTGAATGAGTCGGAAAGAAAGGAACAGATCAATCAATTAAAGAAGGCATTAGCCCTTATAGAAGAGAACGGAGCGAAGCTGAATACCTCAGAGGTGGATTCAGAGTTGAAATCGAAGAATGCAGATTGGTATAATGCACTGGCAGAAGAGATCAAAGACAGAATAAATCTATTGGAAAATGGTTCGGCAACCACTTCCTTCTCAACCAATGATATTGTTGAGCAATACGATCAAAAAAGAGAGCAGATAGAGAAAAACCAATCGTTGAACGAAACAGAAAAACTGGAGGCGTATAATGATCTGGATCAAACGGTTGTAGCTAATTCTGACAAACTGTTGAAATCACTGGATAAGAAATTAAAAAAGGATCCGGAGAATGTTGAATTGAACAGCGAGAGAAATGCCATTCAGGAGGAGCGGACAGCAGCAGAAAGCCGTATCTCTGAAAATGAACAGGTCATAGCAGCAATGAAGAGCGCTAACCCTTTGGAAACTTCCGATCTTGCAGAACTAAAGAACAAATTGCTGCCGGGATATGAAACCAAACGTAATGAGGCGATCGATTCCGGAGATAAAGACGCTTTGCTTTCACTTGAATATGACTTGTATCAGGCACTGTTGACGGAACATGAAAAAACTGCAGGAAAAACAGATGCGGAATTGCAGCAACTGAATACTGCGGTGGCTCAGCAAAAAGATCAGGTAGAGAAGTTACTTGTTGAGAAAACGAATATATTGAGCGAGAATGAACTAAATGCATACCGTTCGGAAATGATGGGGGCGTATGATGATCGGTTAAGTAATGCAGGCTCTGATGCTGAAAAACAGATCGCCGTTGAACAGGATTTATTGGATGCAATTCAACAGAAACGAGAAGAACTGGAAAAGAAACGAGCGAAAAAGCCTTCCGTATCGGTGGATCTGGAGTTGTATAAACTGGATCGACTGGAAAAGGAAAGCAAGCAACGCATCGAACAAATCCAATCCGGAGAGATGGCAAGTTCTCCGAAAGAAAGCTATTTGGAAAGCCTGAGAAGTGACGCAGGAGTTTCCGTACTGAACGAATCGGAGTTGACAACGAAGTCAGATCTGGAAGAAGCAGATAAAAAACTGGAGGCTTATGAGGCTATCTTAACGGATAGATTAGGTGAAGTGAATGAGCGACTTTCTGAATCTCCTACCCAGGAACTGAAAGAAGAGCAACGCTGGATTCAGGAGGAGATTGCAAATGTTCAGGCACGCAGAAGAAAGGTGCGTATCGCGATTGGTGATCTTGAAACGGAAGTTGTGGCCGAAAGCGGAGAAAAAGCGAAATTGAATCAGGAGATCAATGAGACGAAGAAAAAGCTGGATGATCCTTCTACTCCGGAATCAGAAAAGACACAATTGCGAGAGGAACTGGCAGAATTAAATGCGCAGAAGGCTGAAATAGAAGTGAAGGAGATTTCTGCAACCATCAAGCAGGATCAACAATCTCTTGTAGAGGAACTGAACAGCGCTTCGGCAAGCAGTACGGAAGAAAGTGTTATTCCTGAACTGAAAACACTCGTTGAGCAACAAAATGAAGTGGCTAACCGGGAATTGGAAACGATCAACGAATTAAATGATCCGGTACAGAAAGCCTATGAGTTGGAGAAATATCGCGAAGCACAGGAGCAAAAACAGGAAGATATCAGGGCTATTGCATTAAATGAACAGATTCGCAACGTAGAAGCGGAGAACAATATTCAGATTTCGAATAAAGAAGAACTGGAGACACGTAAGAGAAGGTTTGTTGTCCGTCTGGGAGAGTTGACACGTGAGATCGATGCCAAAAAAGAGGAGATAGCGGATGCGAAGAAAAAAGATGTTCCCGGATTAACAGAGGAAAAGGAAATACTGGAAAGCGAGTACAATCTGATCAAGGATGAAATCGCCCGGATTGATCAACAATTAACACAACTGCCTGAAAAGCAACCGGACATCGTAGAGAATGCTTTAACAACAGATTTGGCATATAAGGAAGAAAGAGAAATTGCTTCAAGTAAAACCTATACGGAGTATCAGCCTGTTGGGAAAATTGCGTTTGACAAAGCAGAACAAATTCGTACCTTAGAGGAAGAGTTGGAACAAGCCAGATTACAACTCGGAGAGCAACTTTTGTTAGCAAATACGAACGAAGCTGATCCGGATAAAACGAATCTGCTGATCGAAGAAATAAAAACGCTGGAGGTACAAATTGACAAATTAAAAGTTGAATTGATCCAGGATGAGTATCGTGCGAATCAATTATTGCCCTCAAATGAAGATGAAGCTATGAAAATGAAAAACCTGGTGGCCCGTGGAGTAAAACCTATTCAGGTTTCCGCATTGGCAGTGAGTTTGCTGAATATGCCGTCAACAGGATTTGCAATCGGAGAGAAAGCAGAACCGGGAGCGGCAAGAGAAATGCCTATTGCAGTTGGAGTGGAATATCCTGAAGGCCTGGTTTACCGGGTTCAGGTAGGGGCATTTGCGCGACCAATTCCGGCAGAGTTGTTCTCGGAGTTTACGCCGGTATCTGGGGAGAAGATCGATGGTACAAATATCACGCGCTATATGGCGGGATATTTTAACGACATCAATAAAGTAGTCAATGCGAAAGACCAAATCAGAAATTTAGGTTACAGTGATGCCTTTATTGTTGCTTACTGCAATGGTAAACGAATCAAGTGGGGAGAGGCAAGAAGATTGGAGCAGGAAGGAACCTGCGTTCCGAAAGGAGCTAATGAGTTGATGATGGAGGTTGCTCAAAATACCGCTCAAAATCTGGGAATTGATCTCGGAAAGAATGTGGTGGAAGTTGAAGAACACGATTACAACAAAGCTCCCGGGGCTGCAGAAGCGGATGCCATAGAAGACATGAAGGGACTTTTCTTTACGGTACAGATCGGAGTATTTAACAGACCTGTAGGTGAAGAAAATTTATATGGAATGAAAGAAATACTTACGTTCCGCCTACCGAACGGACAAATCAGATATGCATCCGGTGTATTCGATTCGGTGGAAGATGCCTTACCGAGAAGAAAAGAGGCGTTAGCCAGCGGTGTTGTGGGAGCATTCGTTACGGCCTACTACAATGGTGAGCGAATTCCGCTTTATGAAGCACGTAAGATTCTGGATGAACAAGGAGAATCTGTTTTACAGTCGCGTCAGCCAAAAGAAGAAAAGACGGAGGAGAAGAAGAACCCTGTAGTTGAGATTAAGACGGAAAAAGTTGAAAAACAAAAACCTGTTGAGGAAGAGATGATGATGCGTGTGCAGGTGGTAACGAAAAAACGCTTTGAAGAATATCCGCGTGATGTCCTGAACAGATATAATACGGAAGGAACATTCTTCTTTGATGAGGAGGACGGACGCGTAAAATCGATCATTTATGCCGATGAATATCATTTGCCGCGATTGTATAATTTCAGAAAGGATATTGACACTATTTACATCGACGACACGGAGCTTCCTGAAGCGCAATACAATACAATCGAAGTAAATATGGAACAAATGATAAAAGTTCCGGGGGATCTGATGGATTGGTTACTTCGAGTGAATTACAGGAAGTCAATAGATCAGCACATCAATGCATTAACTTTGCGTATTTATGATGTGCCGGAGGAAAAACAACAGGAGATTTTGGAAATGCTCCGTGGAATGGGGTATGTTCCCGAATTGGTTGAAACGGAAGAAATGGAATTAAATAAGAGATAATATGGCATTGGAATTTGAAACAGAGTTGGAAACGTTAGTGGTTGAAGAGTTAGTGGAGAAGAAGGATTTGATCGTATTCAATGATGACTTTAACACGTTTGACCATGTCATCGAGTCATTGATCAAAGTGTGTAAGCACGAAATAGAACAGGCAGAGCAATGCACATGGATTATTCATTACAATGGGAAATGCCAGGTGAAAAGGGGAGAGTATGAAAAACTCGAACCGATGTGCACGGCATTATTGGAAAGAGGGATTACCGCAGAAATTCAATGATTTAGCAATTTCTTTCGCTTTAATTGAAGGACTTTACTTGGAAAAAGGAAAAAAGCACTTATATTTGCACTCGCAATTGGCCTCGTAGCACTGACGAAAAGTTAGCACTAACAGGTAAAAAATAGCAAAATGGCCTCGTAGCTCAACTGAATAGAGCACTTGATTACGGCTCAAGAGGTTTCAGGTTTGAATCCTGACGAGGTCACAGGAAAAGCCAATCCGCATAGG
>QKAV01000251.1 GCA_003247185.1 Crocinitomicaceae bacterium | reverse complement strand
TGATGAAACTACTGTGCGCAATCTGCTTAATGCTTAGCATTGGATCCTATGCTCAGGACAGCCCTGTCGTTTATGAATGGGAAGAGTTGAGAAGTCTGGTACATGATCCGGATACCATCGAGGCAATCAGTTTCAGGAAGATGAAGTTGACAGAAATCCCTGAGGAGCTCTATCGGTATAAAAACCTTCGCAGTGTGGATTTTTCCAAGAACAATTTGTCGAGATTGCCCGATTCGATCTCCAGTCTGAAGAAATTGGAGAAGATTGATCTTGAACGAAACAAGCTGGATATTTTTCCTGTTCAATTCTGTCGGATGACTTCACTTCGATGGATCAATCTGGGCTTGAACGCAATTGGTAATGTTCCGGCTTGTATAGAGGGACTGGATAGTCTTGAACGATTGTATTTGTATGACAATCCGATAACGACACTTCCGGAAGAGCTTGTGAACCTGAAACAATTGAAATACATTGATCTCTCCGGGATTCGATTCAGTCCGGAATTTCAGAAAATCTGGACCGAAAGGCTTACGAATGTAAAAGTCGAATTCGATGCTCCGTGCGACTGTATGAAGTAAAATCAACCATTTTCCTCCGGGATTCGTCTATAGGCTGAAAGACTTTTTGTAAATTGCTCTCTCTTTAACGAACTAACTTATGATCAGACTACTTGGAGTTACGATTCTTTTTTGCTCAGCGATATTTGTTTCGTTTGCTCAGCAATTGCCTCAATACAGTCAGTATCAACGAAATACTGTGATGGTGAATCCTGGAGCCGTAGGAGCTTATGACTTTACTGATATCACACTGGGTGGCAGATACCAATGGTCCGGATTTGATTACTCTCCCCGTACCGCTTATGCCTATGTGTCAGCTAAAATCGGTGGAACCAAACAACGATACAACCCATCTTTGAGAACCAGCCAGGGACCAGTCAGAAACCCTCAGGTTGGAGTAGGGAAACTTAAGCATGGTGTTGGAGGACAGGTATACCTGGATGAGTATGGTGCTTTCAGAAAAATATCCTTTGCCGGAATTTATGCGATCCATTTACCGGTTTCCAGAACTTCCAATATCTCAATGGGGGTAAAGGCCGGAATTTCGAATAACCAATTTCTTCAGGAGCGTGCAACCGTACTAACCCAAATGACGGGATACAATGGTGTTGCAATGAATGATGATACCTATAACTCCTTTATCGCGAATCAAAGTAGTAAAAACAATATGGATCTGGGGATCGGAATGTACTACTATAGTTCAAATTACTTTGTGGGAATTTCAGCTGATCAGCTAACACGTGATATGGTGACTTTCGGATCGGGAACTGCAAATTTTGATGAACAAATGCACTTTCAGGCAACGGCAGGGTACAAATTCAAACTTACGAATGAGTGGACCATCCAGCCTTCTGTTCTGTTTAAGTATATGAGTCCTGCTCCGCTGTCATTCGATGGAACAATTCAAATGGAATACAAAGAATGGATGTGGTTCGGTCTGTCCTACAGAAATCAGGATGCAGTGATTGCCATGTTGGGTATGAATATCAACAATACCTTCAAGTTTGGTTATTCATACGATCTCACAACATCAGGTTTAAACTCTGTTAGTAACGGGACACACGAACTTGTGCTCGGGATAATGCTTGGACGTTAAAAACAACGAATTATGCGCTTTCTCATATTCGGCCTTTCTGCCGCGCTACTACTTATTTCAGGATCAGTTAATGCACAATTCTGGAAAATAACGGAAGCCCAAAAATTAGACGCCAACGTGAATTCTGATTCTGAAGAGAGTATTCCTGTCTTCCATCCGGATAGTGTACGCCTGTTTTTCGTTAGAACGTTTAATAAAGCGAATAAAGGAGATCAGTACGACCAGGATATCTGGTTCAGTGAAAAAATGAACGGAGCTTTTTCGGAAAGCAAACAGTTGAATGACCTGGATAATAAACTTAACAATGCTGTATTAGGTTTTAATTCCAAAGGAGACAGAATCTATTTACTGGATGCGTACGGAGGGAAAACGGATTTGGTTAAAGGAATTTCTTATTCCGATTTTGTCAATGGAAAATGGTCTACTCCTGTAGAACTGCAAATCCCGGGATTAGCGATCGAAGGTCAGTTTTATGGTTTTCATGTCAACAGAACAGAAGATGTGATCATTATTTCGTTCAATGGTCCGGGGTCTCTGGGCGAAGAAGATTTATATGTAAGCACGAAAGAAAACGGGAACTGGTCTGCACCGCAACACATGGGGAATAAAGTGAACTCTGCCGGGTTTGAAATTTCTCCTTTCCTGAGCACAACCGGAGACACCTTGTTTTTTTCAAGCGATGGACATGGAGGAATGGGGTCTGCAGATATTTTCTATTCGGTTAAGACGGGATCAGGCTGGAACAACTGGTCAGCTCCGGTAGGGTTGAAAGAGCCATTCAATTCCGAGGGATTTGACGCCTATTTTACGATTAACAATAATCAGGCATTTTGGTCGAGTGACCGCGGACAGGAAAACAGCGACATTTATGCTGCGCGTGTGATGGCACCACCTGCATTGGTTGCGGAATGTCAGCCGACGGATATCACGAAGTACGGCAACTGCGATGGCGCAGCAGATGTTAGTGTAACATCCGGAGCCGGAGATTATTCATTTGTCTGGAGTAATGGTTCTCATGAGCAGTCGGTAAACGGATTATGTGCAGGAGATTATACCGTTGTGATCAGGGATGGAGCAAATCAGGAATTGGAACTGACGTGTGTGGTTACAGGACCGCCACAACCACTTGACACTGTTATTGTAAAACAATTCGATAATCAGGAGTGGATTCATTATTTCAATTACAATAAAAACAAACTGAAACTCTCGAATTCTTCATTGAAGAAGTTTCTTAAAGATGTTGAAGCTCAACTTCAGGACGGAAGAGATAAGATTACGATTATTGTTGATGCTTCGGCTTCAAAGGTGCCAACCAAATCGTTCGATTCCAACGAAGAATTAGCGAAGACCAGGGCTGAAAATCTTAAATATGACCTGATCAGTTATTTTGAAAAAGAGGGGTATAAAGGAAAGGTAACGGTTGTCATAGGAGTAACAAAAGTTGACGGTCCTGAATTTGAGAATGATTCCCGAAATAAAATGAAGTACGAACCTTATCAGTTCGTTACCCTGAAGACGGAATAATCAGTCGAACTTTATCGCCCTTGAAGGACTGATTCTGGTAATGACAATGGAAGGAAGAATCAGTGCCGCCATACATACGATCAGCGTTCCGATATTCAATAACAGCCAGTGCCAGACATTTAAATTTACAGGTACGCTGGAAAGATAGTACACTGCCGGATTAAGGGAAATGACATTGAATTTGATCTGAATCAAACAAAGCAATAAACCTATTGCATTCCCCCAGATCATACCCCGACCGATCAGAAAACCTGCCTGATAAAGGAAAATCTTACGAATAGACCAATTGGTAGCTCCCATACCTTTCAACAATCCTATCTGATTTGTTTTGACCAGAATAAGTACCAGCAAAGCAGACCCCATGTTGATAATCCCTATGAGGATCATCAGAATCAGAATGATCAGGACATTAAGGTCCAGAAAACTCAACCAGACAAAAATCTCGTTCTGACTCTCTTTAATACTGATTACCCGCAGCACTTCATTGTGTTCATTTGGAATGAATTCAAGTTCATCTTTCAGCTCTTCGGTAATTAGATCCAATTGATCCCAGTCTTTAACATTGACTTCAAATCCGCCTACGTACTGATCTGAACTTCCTTTCCCCGGAATACTCTCAAAAAGTACTTTCTGATCACCGAAACGCACGGTGTATTTCAGGCCTTTTTCGTCCAGATATTCCTTTTTGATTTCTCCGTTTTCGTCCAGCTCCGGGGTACAGGTATGGAGTACTTTTGGTGCTGAAATTTTAAGATAGGATGTGTCAGGTAATGTTGTCTCCTTCAATGGGACATTAATGTTGCCGAAAAAATCAGTCGCCACAACACGGATGGTCGTATCTCCATGCGGACAAAACGGGATTCCGGTATAACCTTCAAAGCCTTCGCCCCAGTCACATCTGTAGTTGCCGTTTCCGCCCGAAATTTCTGCCCGTATCACCATCATGCCTTCATACAGCGAATCTTCCACGTTTAATGTTGCACGAATGCCCCAATCGTTGAGTTCCTGTACATAGGCGAGATTAGCCAAAACAATCTTCGAGTCAAATTCCTCCATGCCCGTTTCGTAGATTCCGGAAATCATGAACTTTCTCTTAACAGGCATATTCCGCACGAAGAAAGCATCCACTTCATCTCCTGTTTTGTAATGAAGCTTATCTGCCAGGTATTGGGAAATCAAAATATCATTTGAATTTTCTTTGCTGAAGTCCGGGAGCTTGCCTTTTTTGAGATAATTTTTATAGAAGCTCAGGTCATAGGAAGAATCAATTCCTTTCAGAGTTGCCCCAAGTACACCCTGGTCGATTTCTGAGGTGTCTTTACCGGAAGGCGTTTTGTATGAAATTTCTTTTGCAGCCGATTGAAACAGAACCGGTTTATAAGCAACAGGCGATACGGATGAAAGTTCGGGGATGGTTTTTAAATAGTCCATTTGCTTCTGCTGTGCACGAATCGGAGCAGATTCATAGATGCTGTATTCCGCTCCTCCCATAATATAGATATGGGAACCAAACCCGCTTACTTTTTGGCGTACTTCTTGCTGAAAACCCGTGACAACTGCAATAGTAATCAGGTTAACAATCATTGCCAAAGCAATACTAATGATAGAAATGCGAACGATAGGTTTCGAAACTTTCTTACCTTGGACGACGCTTTTTAAGGTTTTACGCGATATGAAAAATTCAAATCCCAATACACTTTTATTTACCGGGCTAAATTACACAAAGCTTTTCGCCCTAAAAAGTCTTTTTCTGTTTTTACTCTTATCCTGTGCACAGGCTCAGGAGGAATCCGTTGTAAAGGAGGAATTAAAACTTAAAGTCGGCGCAGAACGTATTTCGGATTATGTGGGATTATTGAAGGGAAAATCAGTAGGATTTGTAGGAAATCAAACTTCAACTATAGGTAACAGACATGCGGTGGATTCATTACTCGACCTAAAAATAAATATCGTTCGCGTTTTTAGCCCCGAACATGGTTTTCGCGGTACCGCAGATGCCGGAGAGCATGTGTCTGCAGATAAAGATGAAAAAACAGGATTGCCCGTTTATTCATTATACGGGAAGCAAAAAAAACCAAGTGAGACCAGTTTGAAAGGGATTGATATTATGCTTTTCGATATTCAGGATGTTGGCGTTCGTTTCTATACCTACATTTCAACCTTGCACTATGTAATGGAAGCTTGTGCGGAAAATAACATTCCGCTTATTGTACTGGATCGCCCGAATCCGAACGGGCATTATGTGGACGGACCAATCCTGGATCTGGAGTACAAATCCTTTGTCGGCATGCATCCCGTACCAACCGTACACGGAATGACAATAGGTGAATACGCACAAATGATCAACGGTGAAGGCTGGTTACCGAATGAAGAAAAATGTGAACTTACGGTTATCCCGGTTGAAAATTATACGCACAAAACTCCGTATAGCCTGCCGATACCACCATCTCCGAATTTGAGATCCGACGCAGCAATCCAGTTGTATCCAAGTTTATGTTTGTTAGAAGCGACCCAGGTAAGTGTTGGAAGAGGTACGGATGGACCGTTTGAACGCTATGGACATCCGGCGTTTCCAAAAACAGACTTTAGTTTTGTTCCGAAGTCAGGGTTTGGTTCCAAGTCTCCGAAATTCGAAGGGGAAGTGTGTAACGGATACAATCTGAAGGACTCCGTGAACGGACAACTTTACATGTTGAATTTGGACTACCTGATCCATTCGTATCAATTGCTGGGTGATAAAATGTTTGAAGGAAAGGAAAAGTCGTTTAATCTTCTTGCTGGAAACGGGGAACTTATACAACAAGTCAAAACAGGGAAATCTGCATCTGAAATTAAAGCAACATGGAAAGTAGGTCTGGATCGGTATATGACAACAATCCGTCCTAAATACCTGATCTACGAATAGAATTATTGATTTTTAAGATCCTCTCCGCTCTGAAGAACGCGCTCTTTAAGCAATTCCATGTATTGAATCAGACGATCTAAAACATGTGGTTGTTGTGCTCCGATAATTTTAGCTGCAAGAATACCTGCATTTTTTGCCCCGTTTAATGCTACGGTAGCTACGGGAATACCTCCCGGCATCTGAAGAATAGAGAGAATACTGTCCCAACCATCGATCGAATTCGAAGATTTTACAGGAACACCAATAACAGGAAGTGGAGTGAGTGATGCCGTCATTCCGGGAAGATGAGCAGCGCCACCTGCACCGGCGATAATTACTTTCAATCCTCTTTTATGCGCATTTTTAGCATAATCATACATGAGTTCGGGTGTGCGATGTGCAGAGACAATATTGATTTCGAAATCAATCCCGAGCTCGGTTAAAATATCAGCTGCTTCCTGCATAACCGGAACTACCCATGATGATGCCTACTTCTGCCATAAAATTTAGTTTGTCACAAAGGTAATCAATCCACTGAAGTTAATACTTTATGATCTTCCAGATTGTCAACGCCCCAATTTTCAAGTTCATCTTCCATCCATAAATCCGGGAAGAAAATTCTGCGCTGATATCTCGGGTGCATGTATTTTTGCCAGTCACTTCCGCCTGTTGCCTCTGCTTTTTCCTTGCCACTTTCAAGATATTTTCTCGCTGCATTGAAATGATGCATTACCCATTTTACGTTTACGGTATGATCATAATGGCGCATGGCGTTAACAAGATCAAGATCTTTCTGATCAGCCGGTGGTAAAGATTTGTATTTTTCCATGAATTGCAGGAACTCTTCCCGATAACGCTTTTCAAAATTCACCATTAGCTTGGTCTTCCCACCGGTAGCATGATCAATTCCTGCAACCTGCCAGTAGAGATTATCAAAGGCATAGCTGTATGGCGTATTACGGTCAATTGTTTTTCTGAATCTAAAGTCAATCAGGTTGATCAGTTCAGTAGATGCAAATTCTATTTTTCTGTATTGCGCACTTTGGAAACCGCTTGCTGGGGTTAAAGTGTCTCTGAACTTCATGTATTGCTCTACGTCCATCCCGTCTCCCATAATCGTAAACGAATTGGCAAGCATATCAAAGTAACGGCTGATCCGCATGAGGTGCTTCGTAAATTTTTCAGTGGAAATTTCATCTGCTAATGACACCTGGTCTATTTCCCACAAAATCATTTTGAACAAAAGTTCATTGATTTGGTGATACATGATGAATACCATCTCATCTTTTAGGTTGGTACGCTGAATTTGTAGACCTAATAAGGCATCAACCTGAATATAATCCCAGTATGTAATCGGCTCAGAATGTAAGAGACCAGACAGATATACATCTGTTTTTTGTCCCATTGCACCATATTTCTCATCAAGAGCTTTAAGAAGTTCTTCCCGTGTCATAAGTACAGATTGATTTTTGAGTTAGTTCGAATCAAATTTAATATTACAATTCACTTTTTATGCTGATCAAAATCAGTATTCATGAAAAAAAATGATTTATCACAGAAAAAGTAAATTCTGAATTATTTGAAACGAATAGAAATAAAAAAGCCGCTCATCGAGCGGCTTTGTGAATTATAGTGTGCCTCTCAGCGCCTGTTCCCTTTCTATGGATTCAAACAGAGCCTTAAAGTTTCCGGCTCCAAATCCTTTTGCACCCATTCGTTGAATGATTTCAAAGAACAGAGTAGGACGGTCTTCTACCGGACGCGTGAATATTTGCAATAAATACCCCTCATCGTCCGCATCAATCATAATTCCAAGAGACTTTAAAGTTTCAAGGTCTTCCTTTAACTCATGATCATGCGCTGCCAAACGTTCCGGCGCTGCCAGATAATAAGTGTCCGGCGGAGTAGTTAAGAATTCAACTCCTCTGGCACGCATTCCTTTAACTGTAGAAATGATATCATCCGTGGCAACCGCAATATGCTGACATCCGGGACCTTCGTAAAAATCCAGGTATTCTTCAATCTGAGACTTTTTAATCCCTTCGGCAGGTTCGTTGATCGGGAATTTGATCCGGCCGTTACCATTACTCATTACTTTACTCATTAACGCAGAGTATTCAGTATGAATCTGTTTGTCATCAAATGATAGGAAGTTTTCAAATCCCATAACATCCTCATACCATTTCACCCATTGGTTCATTTCTCCCCATCCTACATTACCTACCATGTGGTCAATGTACTTTAATCCAAGCGTATCCGGATTATATTCGGATTCCCATTTCACGAAACCAGGCATGAATACACCATTGTAGTTCTTGCGTTCAACAAAAATGTGTACTGTCTCCCCGTAAGTGTAAATCCCGGAACGAATGATTTCCCCATTTTCATCTTTTTCCACAGTTGGCTCCATAAAGGATTTTGCTCCGCGGGATGTTGTTTCTTTCCATGCCTGCGTTGCATCGTCTACCCAAAGAGCAATCACTTTAACACCATCTCCATGTTTTCTCAAATGATCATTGATGGGACTTTGAGAGTTTAGCGGAGTTGTCAGAACCAAACGGATTTTGTCCTGTTTCACAACGTAAGAAACCACGTCACGACTCCCTGTTTCTAATCCCTTATATGCGAATGATTCAAATCCAAATGCCGTTTTATAATAATGTGCAGCTTGTTTCGCGTTACCTACATATAACTCAACATAATCTGTTCCTAATAAAGGGAGGAAATCCTGTGCTCCTTCAAATATTTTCTCAAGACCGTAGTCTACACTTTTTACTTCTTTGCTCATGTTATTTTTTTAATGTGTTTGTTATAGCGACTATCACAAGCCACTTATAAAGTTAATCTGTTTTATGCTCCTATCCAACTTTTATGGTAGTCTGCCAATTCCAATCCCAAAGCTTGTTTTGTAAGCATCAGCGGTTTAAAGGTATCAACCATTACAGCTAATTCCTGTGTTTCTTTTTGTCCGATACTTCTTTCGTAAGCTCCCGGATGAGGTCCGTGAGGAATTCCTGCCGGATGGAGTGTAATTTGTCCTTTTTCGATATTGTTTCTACTCATGAAATCACCGTCTACATAATACAATACTTCATCAGAATCAATATTACTGTGATTGTAAGGAGCCGGAATTGCATCAGGATGATAATCATACAATCGTGGCACAAAAGAGCACAATACGAATCCTGCCGTTTCAAACGTCTGATGAATCGGAGGAGGAAGGTGAACGCGCCCGGTTATAGGCTCAAAATCATGGATAGAGAATGCATACGGGTAGTTGTAACCATCCCAGCCAACTAAATTGAACGGATGATTTTCGTAAACATAATCATATAAAATGTCCTGCTTTTTGATTCGAAGAAGAAATTCCCCCGTCTCATCATGTGTCTCCAGCTCGTGAGGAGGTCTGATGTCGCGTTCACAAAATGGTGAATGCTCTAACAACTGACCAAACCAGTTGCGATACCTCTTCGGAGTATATACAGGACTGAATGATTGAACGATGAACAACCTGTTGTCTTCGCCATTGAATTCGAATTGATAAATCATACCACGTGGAATAACGAGGTAATCTCCGTAGCTAAAGTCAATGTTGCCGAGTTGAGTTTTTAATTTGCCTTCTCCTTTGTGAATAAAGATGATTTCATCGGCATCGGCATTTTTGTAGAAATAGTCCGTCATTGATTTGCGGGGAGAAGCCAGTTCGATGTAGCAATCAGAATTCATCAGCATCGGTACGCGACTTTCCAGGTAATCGTCTTTAGGGTCTACTTTGTAACCCATAAAAGAACGCATAATCATGTTGCGTTCGGCTCCAACCTCAGGGGCAACATTTTTTTGACCCTTGATCTCCTTTACGATAGTTGGAGGCTGAATATGATACATGAGCGATGACATACCGTCAAAACCTACAGTACCGAACAATTGTTCGTGGTATAATGTTCCATCCGGCTTACGAAAGACCGTATGTCTTTTATGTGGGATTGAACCCAGTCTATGATAAAATGGCATAAAAAATAGTTTTAATGTTTATAGAATAGGAGAGAATGAACAACTCATCTGAGTCATTCCGGATTGCGTTTAATCAAGTAGATTTTAAGTATGTGTAATTCACTCCACATTGAACAAAAATAGGGTGCTCAAAATCTAAAAAAAATGATTATAGTCATTAAAACGATTTTGATGTACGATATATTCCATCTTCGTTTAATTTTGTCAAATGATGGAAAAGGTATTGATTATTGGAGCCGGGGGACAGATTGGAACTGAGTTAACGGCGAGATTAAGAGAAATAAAAGGGGCGGATAATGTGTACGCTGCCGATATTCATGAAAATTGCCCGAAAAACCTTGAGGGAGGTCCCTATGTTCAATTGAATGCTTTGGATCGTGAGCAGGTAAGATCCTTTATCATCGGGAACGAAATTCGTCAGGTTTATTTATTGGCGGCATTATTAAGTGCAACTGCTGAAAAAAATCCTGATTTTGCATGGAGGTTAAACATGGAAGGCTTGTTTACTATCCTTGATCTTGCGAAAGAAGGACATCTGAGTAAAATTTTCTGGCCCAGTTCCATTGCTGTATTCGGACCAACAACTCCAAGAGACAATACACCTCAGCACACGATCATGGAGCCGACAACTGTTTATGGTATTTCAAAGCAGGCAGGGGAAAGATGGTGTGAATATTATGCGAATAAATTCAATGTTGACGTTCGCTCGATTCGTTATCCGGGATTGATTTCTTACACAAGCTTACCTGGTGGGGGAACAACGGATTACGCGGTCGACATTTTTTACCAGGCTAAGATGAATGGCAAGTACACCAGTTTTCTGAGCCGGGAATCCCGTCTTCCGATGATGTACATGGAAGATGCTATCAGAGGAACAATAGAACTGATGGAAGCTCCGAAAGATCAGATAAAGATTCGCTCATCTTATAACCTGGGGGCACTTAGCTTCACTCCGGAAGAACTGGCAAACGAAATCAAAAAACATATACCGGATTTCACAATCGACTACGAACCTGATTTCAGACAGGCGATTGCGGATAGCTGGCCGGCATCAATAGATGACTCCACTGCCCGAAACGATTGGGGGTGGAAGAACAAGTATGATCTATCCAGGATGGTAGAAGTCATGTTGTTGAATATTAATGTGGAATTGTTAAATATCTAATAGGCAGTTAGTTATTATTCATACATAATATTTATTTGTCGAAGAAAAGCAGCCATTGGGCGAAAACTTCGTTTAATACTTTGAAAAGAAATGTGAGCTGTATATATTCGTCTAGAACTGTTACACTCACCAAAAACGAAAAGTACTAGGCCATGATAAAAGTATTGTCATTATTTTTTGTATTTGTTGGGTTATTTTTTTCTTCGATAGCCGGAACAGATCCGGATCAGGGAGGTGAGATAAACCAGAAAGACGCTCAAGGGCGTAAACAGGGGAAATGGGTTTACTTAGGTAAAGATCGTCCCACTGCTGGTTATCCTGCTGACGGAAAAATTGAAGAAGGTCCTTACAAAGACGACCGTAAAGAGGGTGTTTGGATAAAATACCACAATGATGGAGAAACCCCTAAGTTGAAGGGAGAGTACCATAACAACCGCCCTAGTGGTGCGTACACAAAATTCTATCCGGATGGAAAGGTTAGAGAAGTTGGTGTATTTAGTCATAATAAGTATTCCGGAAATTTGAAGCGTTATCATGAGAATGGTAAAGTGGAATACGACGGAAATTATGATGAAGAAGGCCGTGAAAACGGAACAGTAACTTATTACTATCCAAACGGACAGATAGAATTTCAATACACTGCCAATGAAGGTGTTCCTACAGGTAAGGCTACCAGATATTATGAAAATGGTGATATCAAGGAGAGCATTGTTTATGGAACAGATGGAAGTGTTGAGAAAAGTGAAGTGAAAGAAATGGTGAATCCTTCAGTTCAGGTTGTTGATCCGGGAGCTTCGAAAGAAAAAGCGCCGATGATTGATCAGCCAAGAACCAAAGGAACAGCATTCAAACCAAATGGATATAACAAAGTCTACAATGAGAATGACGAAATCTGGCAAGATGGAGAATTCAAGAGTGGAAGACTTTGGGACGGAAAAGTATATGAGTATGATTCCGACGGTATCCTGCTCAAAGTAAAAGTGTTCAAGAATGGAGTTTATCACTCTGATGGACAATTATAATCAAACTAGATTTAATAATAAAAGAGTCCCCCCGAGGGGCTCTTTTTTTTGTGCCTACATTATATTTGTAATATAAAGAATCCAAAATGACTAACAAAACGCTAAACCGGGTCCCGGATTTTAATTCGTTAAAAGTTCCGATTGATAAAGTTGGTGTAGAGGAGCGTGTAGAACGTTTTCAAAAAAGATCGATTAAAAACGATTCCAAGATGGAAGGATTGAAATTGATCTTGAATATGATCGATCTTACAACACTGGAAGGGAAGGACACACCTTCCAAAGTCCGACAAATGTGTTACAAAGCACAACACCTGCACGACTCTCATGCCGGTATACCAACTGTTGCAGCTGTTTGCGTGTACCCGCCATTTGTTAAACTGGCGAAGGAAGAGTTGAAAGGTAGTGGTGTGAAAGTGGCATCAGTCTCTACTGCATTTCCTGCCGGACAAGCTCCGCTTTCGGTTAAACTGGATGATACGAAATTAGCTGTGGATTCAGGTGCTGATGAAATAGATATGGTGATCTCACGCGGAAAATTCCTTTCGGGAGATTACAATTTTGTATATGATGAAATCGCTGCTATTAAAGAAATCTGTGCTGATGCCCGGCTAAAGGTTATTCTGGAGACAGGAGAATTGGTTACTTTGGATAACGTTCGTCTGGCAAGTGATATTGCAATGTATGCCGGAGCGGATTTCATCAAAACTTCTACTGGAAAAATATCTCCGGCGGCAACAATGCAGGTAACTTACGTTATGTTGACCGCAATCCGTGATTTCATGCTAAATACAGGAGTACAGGTAGGGATGAAACCCGCAGGTGGTATTTCCAATGCAAAACTGGCTTTACAGTATCTGGTTATGCTGAACGAAACCCTTGGAAATGACTGGATGAGTAACGAGTGGTTCAGATTTGGTGCAAGTAGTCTTGCGAATGATGTTTTAATGCAGATTGTAAAACAGGAAACCGGAAGATACCAGTCTGCAGATTATTTCTCAATTGATTAATATGGCAAAGAAAGAGAACGCAATAAGTAAATTGAACTGGTCGTATGCACCGGCACCTGAATCTACGGATCATGTTACTATTAAAGACCAATATGATCTTTATATTGATGGTAAATGGGTGAAACCGGAATCAGGGAAATATTACGATACAACGAACCCTGCTACGACAAAGAAACTGGCTTCAATAGCATACGGAAACGAATCGGACGTTGATAAAGCTGTAAAAGCTGCCAGAAAAGCCTATAAAAATGTCTGGAGTAAAATTTCACCATCCGAACGCGCAAAATATATTTTCAGAATAGCAAGACTGATGCAGGAGAGGGCACGAGAACTCGCTGTTGTTGAATGTATGGATTCCGGAAAGGTAATTCGTGAAGCAAGAGATGTGGATGTTCCATTGGCTTGCAATCATTTTTTCTACTACGCCGGATGGGCGGATAAGCTGGATTATGCGTTCCCGAACCAGAAAGTGGAATCACTCGGAGTTGCGGGGCAGATTATACCATGGAATTTCCCGTTGTTAATGGCGGCCTGGAAAATTGCGCCTGCTCTTGCTGCCGGGAATACCGTAGTGCTTAAACCTGCGGAAACAACGCCTCTTACGGCGTTAAAATTGGCTGAAATTATTCATGATTCAGGTTTACCTGCAGGTGTTGTCAATGTTGTGACCGGATATGGTGATACAGGAGCCGCGATCGTTAATCACGATGATGTGGATAAAATAGCATTTACAGGATCTACCGGAGTAGGAAAGATTATTCAACGTGCGGTAGCAGGAACGAATAAAAAAGTAACCCTGGAGTTGGGAGGTAAATCAGCAAACATCATTCTGGATGATGCACCGCTTGATCAGGCAGTTGAAGGTATTGTTAATGGTATTTTCTTCAATCAGGGGCATGTTTGCTGTGCCGGTTCCAGATTATTTGTTCAGGAAAATGTAGCTGATAAGGTAATCCGGATGCTTAAGTCCAGAATGGAGACGCTGATCATAGGAGATCCTCTTGATAAAAATACCGACGTAGGAGCGATCAATTCAAAAC
>QKAV01000083.1 GCA_003247185.1 Crocinitomicaceae bacterium | reverse complement strand
GCTGGTTAAAACTCCTGCCGGACAAGCCATGCAGGCTCTACAGGGGAAAGTTGCCGGTGTGCAAATTGTAAGTGCCGGAGCGCCGGGCGGAGAACCCACCGTTCGAATCAGAGGAGTTGGATATTTTCCGAGTAGCAGTAATTCGTCGCCTTTATATGTTGTAGATGGGATGTATTTCGACAATATTGATTTTTTGAATCCATCTGATATTGAAACGTTATCCGTTTTGAAAGATGCGTCAGCCTCTGCTATTTATGGTGTAAGAGCGGCCAATGGAGTTGTGCTTATCACCACAAAGCAGGGATCATTAAATTCAAAATCGACCATTACCTACGAAGGGTATTTTGGAGTTCAGGTACCGCAAAACGTAATGCAAATGGCCAACGCGGAGCAGTTTGTTAATTACATTAACCAAACAGGGGCTGCCGCAGATATCAGTTTTATCGAAAATGCCATGCAACGTTATGGACGAAGCAGAATTAATCCGAATGTACCTGATGTGAATACCGACTGGTATGCAGAAATTATGAAATCGTATGCCATTCAACAGAACCACTCGCTAACTGTGCTTGGAGGGAACAACAAAACCAGTTATTCATTAGGAATTAATTATTTTGATCAGGAAGGTTTGTTGGAAACCGAGAATTCTTACAAAAGGATGAACATTCGTTCTAAGATTGATCACCAGGCCAATGATTGGTTAAAGGTCGGTGTAAATTTTAATTTGAGTAACGGAGTCAGGTATATTGCTAACGACGCTACTTGGTTTAGTGCTTATCACGCAGTTCCGATTTTACCGGTTTATGATAATGAAAACTACAACGCACTGGTTGCGGCAAATATTTCTAACCCGAGTAATTATGCTAGTGCCGATTTGTTAGATTACCGCGGTTCTCAAAACCCATTTTTGAACCTTGCATTTAACAATAACCGACAAGACATTCGTAAAATGCTCTCCGGAATTTACGGTCAAATTGACCTGATCCCGGGTAAATTGTCGTTTAAAACAAATTACAATGTATCTATGATGTTTGTCAAAGCCAGAAATGTTGGTTTGCCCTATTACATCACCAATGCAACAAGCGTAAATCTTTCAAGTATTTCGTCTTCAAGGACTACGGAAGTAAATCAGTTTATTGACAATACACTTACTTACAACGAAAGCCTAGGAAAACACAATTTCTCTGCTATGGCAGGAACTTCGTATCGGGACGAGTGGTACGATTACCTGGGTGGTTCTGCACAGGACATTCCTTTGAACGAGAATTCGTGGTACATAGGGCAGTCTCAGTCTGAATCATCAAAACAAGTTGACGACAACGCAGAAAGAATTTACGGACTTTCTTTTTTTGGAAGGGTATCGTATAACTACGATAATCGTTACATTGCTTATTTCACACTTCGTAGAGAGGGAACTTCGAAATACCAGGAAAAATGGGGAACTTTTCCGGCCTTTGGTTTAGGCTGGGTAGTGTCGGAAGAAGATTTTTTCAAGGGAGTTCCGTTTATCAATTACCTGAAATTGCGTGGCGGTTGGGGTAAACTTGGTAACGATAAAATTACTCGTCAGGACGGTGCCAACACAACCAATCCTGTTTACCTTGCTATTGATGATACACAGGTTGACGGCTCCACAACTACCAGTACTTTTGGATATCTGGGTTGGGAAACGGTGAAAGGAACCAACATTGGTTTCAATGCTGAGTTGTTTGACAATCATTTGAGCATTGAGTCGGACTATTACATTCGTGATACTGAAAATGCTGCGATTCCGGTGAGTCTTAAGCTGCAGTCGGGAAGTGTTTTACGAAATGTTGGAACTATCCGAAACTCTGGTTTTGAATTAGCGCTTACATGGAATGGTGAATTCTCAAAAGATTTAAGATATACCATTGGAGGTAATATCTCGACCTTAAAAAATGAGGTGCGCGACCTTTATGGACAATCCTACATAAACGGCGGAAGCGCAGAGTTTCGTCAGCGTTCACAGGTAGGTGAACCATTGCTTTCATTCTATGGTTATGAGGTTGAAGGTGTGTATCAGAATCAAGCAGAAATTGATGCTGATCCGATTGCTGTAGCCAATGGATTGGTTCCCGGCGATTTCAAATTCAAAAACCAAAACGATGATGAGGTTCTGAATGACGACGATAAAGTATTTTTGGGTTCGTACCTTCCCACTTTTACCTATGGCGGATTTGTCGGGTTATCGTATAAAAATTTCGACTTCTCGATGAACATTATGGGGCAGAGAGGAAACAAAATCCTCAACAGAAAAAGAGGAGAGATCATCTGGACGAACGATACAAACATTGATGCAGACCTCGCCACTGGTTTGTGGAATGGAGAAGGAACTTCCAATAAATATCCGTCAGCTTCAGGATTAAGACGGGGATGGAATCAGAATTTCAGTGATTATCTGGTAGAGGATGGTTCTTTCTTTAGAATTCAGAATGTGCAGATTGCCTACAATATTAAAGGTGCCGATTTGTTTGGACAGGGAATGCCGGATGCAAGAGTTTATTTTACAGCAGAAAGACCATTAACAATATTCAAATACAATGGATTTAATCCGGAAGTTCCGAATGGTATAGATCGCCAGTTTTATCCGGTTCCCGCAGTTTATACAGTGGGACTTAACCTTAAATTTTAAATTCCACAACGATGAGACTAAAACAAATTATAAAATACTATTTGCCCGTTGTAATGGGCGGGCTGTTGATGATTACGGTAAACAGTTGTTCCGATAATCTGGACAAGCCATTCGAAGATGAAGCTTTTACCAGCGATGTGGATTACTCCGTCGGTTCGGATATGATTAAACCGTTGCTGGGTGCTTATTATGGATTGTACACACGTTCATGGGAAGAACCAATAACCCTCGGAATTAGGGGAGATGACGTGAATGCTGCAGGTGATCAAGTTCCGATGCAGGAACAGGATGAATACAAATATTTGCCCAGTCATTGGAATCCAAATTCTGTTTGGCAGTTGCATTACAACGACATTGTGAACACTTTCACTGCAATGGAAGAAATTGAGAAATACAGACCGGCTGCGAATAACGATGCGTTAGCTGATCAATACCTGGCAGAATGTCGCGTAATCAGGGCCTACCTGTATTTAAACATAGCAAGAACTTTTGGCGGATGTATTGTTATTGATCAGTTAGACAACATACAGAACACTCCGGTAAGTAACAAGGCGGCTGTAATGCAGTACATCGTAGACGAAATGAATGAAGTTATCCCCAATTTGCCGGCAGTAAATCCGAACAAAAGGACTGATATAAAAGGTGGAATGACGCGATACACTGCCTATGCATTGATGGCACTTGCATATCAGGAAATGGAAAATTATCAGGGTGTTGTAGATGCTACATCTGAAATCATTAGTTCTGGTGAATACGAGTTGTCGGGAGATTATTATCACTTATTCAAAAAGGCAGGAAAGCTCGATGACGAAATAATTATGGAGTTCCAGTACTCTGATTTCAACCAGGGAGAAGGAGATCGAACTTCATTCTTATTTGCACCATTTGGTATTGCCGGATGGACACCGGTTGTCTCCGGAGCAGGTTCGGGATGGGGTTTTTACGAGCCTACCATGAAATACATTGAATTTATGCTCGACAGAGGTGAAACGGTTCGTTTGGAAACCAGTGTTGTTTTCACTCCTGATGGTATTTCGCAACTTCAGAATGATTATGGCACATTGCCATCCTGGATCAATAATAAAAACCGCGAAGGTGATATTTTCAACAACAATGCCCGGTTGAAATTTGCCAGTGGTAAACATATACAACCTTCAACCGAACTTGTTGAAGGGCGTCTGGAGTTTGGTAGTAACAAAAACTTTATTGTTATCAGATATGCCGAAATGCTGTTAATGTATTCAGAAGCTTTGACCAGGGGAGCGACTACTAATCTGTCGTTAAGTGCTACAGATGCAGTTAACCTGGTAAGAGCGCGTGCAAGTATGGGTAATTTGTCGAATGTAACAACACAGGATGTACTTGATGAAAAATTTGCCGAGCTGGCAATGGAATGGGGCACTAGGTACTACGATATGGTGAGAACCAAAAATACTGCAGAATTAACATACGAAGGGAAAACCTTTACGATGGACAAAGCCTATCTGCCATTCCCGGCTGATCAGGTTGCTGAATTACCACAATTAGCTGAAGGAATCCAATAAAACGAACTGAAAATGAAGACGTATAGTAAATTAGTAATATTTGTATTGAGCATTTTCTTACTCAATGCATGTGATCAGAATTATATTGACGGTATATCGGCGGTAGATCCTGGATCTGATGAATCTGCTCCGCAGGTAAAAGTTAATTTTCCTCCCGAAGGTTATGAGTTGCAGACCAATGAGGCGGTAGCATCCATTAATATCGATTTTGAAGTAAGAGATGATATCGAAATTGCTTCGATCTCTCTAAAAATGGATGGAGCTGAAATTGCCAGTTACTCTGACTTTAAAGATTACAGAGTGGCAATGGAGCAACTTACTTACGATAATGTAACGACAGGAACACACGTTCTTTCAGTAGTTGCAACTGATATCGATGGGAAGACGACTACATTAAATGTCAATTTTGCAAAATCTCCTCCTTACGTTCCGTTGTACGAGGGAGAGGTATTTTACATGCCGTTTAACAACGAGTTCCGGGAGATGAACAGTCTGGAATTGGCCACTGTGGTTGGTAATCCAGGTTTTACAGGCGGTATTCAGGGCGGTACTGCCTATGCCGGTGCAACGGATGCCTATCTAACCTTCCCGACAACAGGATTGCAGGGAAATGAATTTAGTGCAAGTATGTGGATCAATCTTCCGGAAACAATTACCGGTGGCGCTGGTATATTGGTTATGGGACCTGAAGACACAGCAAATCCGGATGCTCAGAATAATCGCAAAAGCGGTTTCCGCTTGTTTTACGATAATTCCAGCGGTAAAGCATTCTTTAAAGTGAATGCTGGTAATGGATCATCAGATACATGGGTAGACGGAGGAGATTTAGCAAAAGTTGATCCTGCAGTTACCAATGGTTGGTTTCATATTGCGTTCACCATTTCTGAATCAAGTGTGATTTTATACATTAATGGTGAGGAGATTAAAAACAGCGCTTTTACAGGGATCGATTGGACAGGATGTGACGTTTTATCTATTATGTCAGGAGCCCCAAGGTTTACCGGTTGGGGACACAAGTCGAGTATAGCCAAAATGGACGAGCTACGCTTGTTTAATAAAGCCCTGACACAGGATGAAATAAAAACCTTAATGTTAAAAGAAGAATCTTCTTTCTACATGGATTTTAATGGAGATTTTAAAGAAAGTTTATCCGGAACAGAAGCGACCGTTGTTGGATCACCTTCAATAGCTTATAGTGCAGGATTGAAAGGAGATGCCTATCAAGGTGCTGCAAATTCATATTTGACATATCCAACTGCAGGCTTGCAGGGCGAAGAGTTCAGTGCCAGTTTTTGGATGAAACTTCCTGCTACGATTGATGGGGCAGCTGGTATCCTGGTTATGGGGCCAGAGGATACTGCAAATCCAACTGCTCAGAATAACCGAAAAAGTGGTTTTAGGTTCTTCAACGATAATTCAGGAGGAAAAGCATTCTTCAAATTGAATGCAGGAAATGGCACAGCCGATACTTGGGTTGACGGAGGAGATCCTGCAAAAGTCGATCCTTCTGTGACAACCGGTTGGTTTCATTTGGCATTTACTATTTCGAAATCCAACGCTATTTTCTACCTGAACGGACAGGAAATTAAGAGCAGTGCGTTCACTGGTATTGACTGGACAGGTTGTGATATTTTATCAATTATGTCAGGAGCTCCGAGATTTACCGGATGGGGACACAATTCAAGTCTTGCGATGATGGATGAGCTCTATTTATTTAACAAAGCCCTTTCGGCCGATGAAGTAATATTGATGATGCAGGACGGATTGTAATCCGAGAGAACTGTATTCAACGATCTTATCAGACCCCACCGTAGAAATACGGAGGGGTCATTTTCCCTGATTGTACTGCCTTATTGCCTATTTAACTGATTTTAAACTTACTAATGCGTAATATTTTCCTGATAGCTATCTTTTGTTTTGCACTTTTTTCTTCTTGTAGTAAAGATGAATCGGGTTCGGATCCCATACCGGCAAAAATGGGAGTTACCTATGTTTACATTGGTGAAACTGCATTATCTGAGAATAGCACAAATGAAAATATAACGTTGGAAGAACCGATTGAAATCAAGTTCGATAAGTCGGTAAGTACTTCTTCTGCTAACGAAAATATCAAGTTGCTGAATGCAGGGAATCAGGAAATAGAATTGACGATGAGTTTTTTTAGCCAGAACCAGCTCGTTAAAATGGCCCATCCTGCATTTACAGAGAATACAACTTACACCTTAAAAATCACAAGTGGATTGAAAGGAGAGAACGATGAGACTTTTGATGCTCGTAACTATTCTTTTAAAACGTTGATTCCTCCACTGGTACTCGAATCAGTAACCATCGACGGGAACCAGGTAAATCTGCTTAACAGGATCAAAGAAATCAGCAGAAACCCACAGATAATCTTAAGTTTTAATTCGGCAGTCAGTAAAGACGATCTTTCACTTTATGCTTCTTTTTCTTCAGGAAGCTCTAATGTTTCTTATTCCTTGATCCAGGTTGACGAGAATACTATTAAAGTAGCAGCAAATCAGTCGCTTGACGGTTTTTCAAAGTATAGCTTTTCGATTTCATCGAACATCGAAAGTAGGATCGGAAAACCGTTTGGCGGATTAAATTTGAATTTCTACACCGAAATAGATCCTACTCCCAAATTTCCGGAGATTACAGACGATGAGCTTTTGACCAAGGTCCAGGAACAGACATTCAAATATTTCTGGGACTTTGGACATCCGGTGAGTGGGCTGGCACGCGAACGTAGCTCATCCAACGAAACAGTAACATCGGGAGGTTCCGGATTTGGGTTGATGGCTATTCTTGTAGGAATTGAACGTGGTTTTATAACAAGAGCTGAAGGCGTTGAACGTTTAAAAACTATTGTCGATTTTCTTGGAGATGCCGATCGTTTTCACGGTGCTTGGTCGCACTGGTTAAATGGAACTACTGGAAAAGCGGTGCCTTTCAGCACAAAAGATAATGGCGGAGATTTGGTTGAAACATCTTATATGGCAGCCGGATTGCTGGCTGCCCGGCAATATTTGAATTCTTCAGATTCTGAGGAAAACGCTTTGATTGACAAGATCAATGCTTTGTGGAATTCCATTGAATGGAGTTGGTACACCCGTGGAGGACAGAATGTGTTGTACTGGCATTGGTCGCCTGATTATGAATGGGATATGAACATGAAGATTCAGGGGTACAACGAAGCATTGATCACATACATAATGGCAGCTTCTTCCACTACTCATCCGATTTCTGCGGAAGTT
>QKAV01000108.1 GCA_003247185.1 Crocinitomicaceae bacterium | reverse complement strand
TTGTAATAAACTGTTGCAGTTCCTGATCCACTCGCATTAACATCAAGTGATTGGATGATAACAGGGCTGGCATTTGTCGTAACATCGATCATGTTACCACCACTACAACCGTTACCTGCTGCAAATGTCGTAGTCAATGATCCTGAGAAGAATGCATTGTTCGCTTCAACAGGAATTGAAGCAGCACCAGTACATGCATAGTAAATTGAATCAACTGCAACCGGAGCATCAGGGATTGTTGAAGAAGTTGTGTTAATAACAACATCCATAAGTGTACTCAACAAACCATTGTTGTCCATTACCTGAACTGAATATGTACCAGGTGTCATGTCAGTTGGAATAGCTCCAAATGAACCTCCGTCAATAGCGTATGTAAACGGAGCTGTACCACAGCTTGTACTAGTAAGAGAGAATGAACCGTTTGCATAGTTTGTACATGTCTCATCAATTGGAGTTAATTCCACTAATACATCTGCAATAACAACTTGTACCAATTCACGTGAACTTTCACATCCGTTTGTAGAAGCTACATAGAAATCGTAAGTTCCTGTTACGTTTGGATCAGGAAGTACTGTAGTTCCAACAGTGTTGAAAGTTGTTCCTGAACCCAATTGGTTACCTCCTGTAGAAGCATCATACCACAATAATCCAGCGTCATTGTATGACAAAGTAACTGTAGCATTCATCGTTACACCATCAGAAAAGGCATCCAAGTCATTGGATTGAATTGTAACCGAAGTCAATGGAAGGTAAGGAGTCAAATCGAAACCTGTTTGATCACACTGACCAGTAGCAACAGTAGATCCGTTTACGATGATATCATAATCATACCATGATCCACAAAATGTTCCGATCGAAGCATCAAGTGTAGCTCCAACAATCGGACCTGTAGCACAAGAGAAATCAGTGATTGTTACCACAGTTGGCCCGTCATCTTGTCCACTTGCAGTACCTGAAGTAGAACATGTGATAATAGGAAGTCCTGCCTCAACGTTCATAGGATTCGTTCCTGTACAATAGTTGTATACAGGTGTAGTGATTGTTGGTACCGGAGGAGCAGTTGTGTTAATTGTAACACTTACACCTACGGAGTTTGACCAACATTGTGAAGCAACGTCATAAGCTGCAACATAATAGGTATCTGTTGAAGTCACTGTATACGGAGCAGTTGCAGGATCAGCGTTTGATGATCCCGGCATGTTTCCTTGCCAGTAGTATTCAAGTCCTGGAGGAGCCGCAGTTACTGTAATATCAGTTGAATTACAAGCAGGGTTTACACCTGGAACAGGTGCTGGTGGATCTGTTGCAGTTGGCATATCAGTAACAGTATAAGAACTTGAGTTAATAGACCAAGACATTGTAACTGTATTGTATGCTCTTAAATAGTAAGTACCATTTGCAGTAACGTTGTACGGACCTGCGTAAAGGTCAGTTAAACTTGTACCACTGGCAGATGTTTGCCAATACCACTGTACATCAGTTTCCGGAGTGCCTGTTACATCCAAATCAGTTCCTGTAACACAGCTTGTAGAAGGTGCTACCTGGAATGGAGTTGGAGGAGTTGCAGGCGGAGGCGTAAATCTGTAAATCTGATCTGTTGCAGGTTTTACAGAAATACTGTTTGTAGATGTAGTGGTACTGGTAGTAGGTGCGGCAGAAGAGTTTTGCAAAGAAAGAAAATCTGTACTTGCAGTACCCATTAAACCAATACTTGCACCACTTGAACCACCAGGGTTACCAGCATCCGGCTCTTGTCTGTATATGAAATCAATAATGTTTGATGTTTCATAAAGAATTACCTGAAAGCTGATAGCATTGGCACTGGAACTCCAGTTCCACTCCATGCTCAACCATTCAACAGTAAGTGTTCTGTTTGGAGCAACCCCATTTAACTGGTAGGTAACGCCTGAAGAACACTGCAAGTCGTCCCACAACGGAGCCATACCTGGTCTCGCAGAAGTGGTTGTAGTTGCAAGGTTGTTAGAGGCCGTGGAGCTACCAGTAGCGTTAAATGTAAACAACCCGTTAGAGTTAGCCCTAACCTGAGTGTAAGTAACACCGTCATAGACGAAGTTAAACCCAATTGGGAAAGCTGTGGAAACAGCATCGTCAGCAGTTGCTGATAAAGAAGTGGCAGTACCACCTACAAGAGGTGTAAATGTACCACTTAGCGGCGTTAAGGAGTATGCACTTACCTGCGCCCACGTATTACCGTAACCAATGGTAAACAGTAAGCTCAGCAAGAATATACTTCGCCATTTTTTGTAATGATTCTTCATAACTAATACGAAATTAAATTGTAGTTAACATCTCGCAAATGTACGTTAACCTATTATGTCTTCCAAGGTAGATATATATGAATGAATATATTTGTTGTTAAAATTACCATTTTGGCCCTAGGGCAGGATCAAAACGTACTTTTTGTTATTTTTCGAACAAAACATTAAAGTGTACACAATGGAACTTAAAAATAAAATTGCTCTTGTATGCGGTTCAACACAAGGGATAGGATATGCTACAGCAGAACTAATGGCTACCAGAGGTGCTACAATTGTACTTTTAGCCAGAAATGAATCCAAGCTTCAGGAAATTAAAAATATACTTCCTGCTCCGGATAACCAGCAACATCAGTTTTTGGTTGCCGATTTTTCAGATTCAAATGAATTAAAGCAAGTGGTTGATCAGTACATTAACTCAGGCAAAACAATCGATATCCTTGTAAATAATACGGGAGGCCCTAAAGGGGGTCCGATAATTGACGCGGATATTTTGGAGTTCACAGCGGCATTTCAGCAACATTTGATAGGAAATCACATTCTTGTTCAGGCCGTGTTCCCTGGGATGAAGAAGAAAGGATGGGGAAGAATCATCAATGTGATTTCCACCAGTGTGAAACAACCGCTGGACGGACTGGGGGTTTCCAATACCGTACGAGGGGCAGTCGCAAACTGGAGTAAAACGATGGCGAATGAATTGGGACAGTATAATATTACTGTTAATAATGTATTGCCCGGAGCTACCAACACAGTTAGACTACAATCGATTGCTGAAGCGAAATCTTCTAAAACGAACGAAAACGTGGATGAAATACTTGAAGCAATGGCCAAACAATCTCCTATGAAGAGAATTGCAGAACCATCTGAAATTGCAGAGGCTATTGCATTTCTTGCTTCAGATCGCGCATCATACATTAATGGGATCAATGTGCCTGTTGACGGAGGTAGAACGAAATCTCTCTGATGCGATTCCTCTTCTTATCAGCATTGTTATTGACTCTGCTCGCATGTGAGTCAGAGTTAAAACGAGATCGGTTTGTAAGTTTGATTGGTATTTCAGGGATATCGGGTTCCGAAGTTCTGCCTTTGGGTATATCATTGGATAGTGTTTCGCTGGCAACAGGTAGAAACCTTTTCGTATTGCGGGGAGGAATGAAGATTCAGGATTCGATTTATAATTATTTCCTGTATTTCCCAGAGAATCCTACCTGGACCGGGGTGGAGGTGGATCGGATAATACTACCCGAGATATTAAAGACCAGGAGGTATGATCATGTAACATTTGAATGGTGGAATGAAGAGAAAAAGGGTGCTCGTATACAAGTACTGTCAGATAGAAGCAGACTCTTTTTTTCTGATAAGATTATTTCAGAACGTTGACGTGACCAACGCGTTTTAAATCCCGCCCCGAATTCGTGCTGAACTCTACTTTATAAGTATACGTTCCATCTGGAACATAAGCGCCTTCAAATGTCCCATCCCATTGGAAATCCCTGCTGTCATCCGTAAAGATTAACTCTCCCCAGCGATTATAAATCTGAATACTCAACGTATTGATTCCTACCGTAGACGCCTGGAAATTTGAATTGATCCGGTCATCATTTGGTGTAAATGAATTTGGAATATATAAATACCACTCTTCTTCAATCAGAATTGGCTTTGTAATCGTATCCGTACATCCTTTATCGTCGATTGCGATCAATGTTACGTAGTAGGTGCCAGGTTCGTCATAAGTATTCTGAGGATTGGTAATTGTGGATCCGTTTCCATCTCCAAAGGTCCACTCGTAAGTTGTTGCCCCCTGAGACCAGTTGACAAATGTAATCGGCAGGTCATTGAAGTAAGTTGTACTCGATGAATTGAAGTCGGCGTGCGGTTTAATTATCGTTACAGTAGTACTTCCTTCAACTGTGAAAGTTTGACATTCATCAGATACACTAACGGTGTATGTAGTTGTTGACTTTGGACGTACCCAAACGCCCGGAGTCGTTTCTCCGCTATGATACCAGTTGTAATAATAATGTCCATAACCTCCTGACGCTTGCACGGATATAAATGCTGAGTCTCCGGGACAAATTTCTAGATCCGGACTCATGATTAATGTCAAAGGAGGGCTCGTTATAGTATAAACAATGTTCGCAGAGGCTGTGTTTCCACAGTTGTCCGACACGTTGATTGTATAAGTTGTTGTTGTATTAGGAATAACATCTATTGTCGGTGTTGATCCCAGGTTGGAATTGAAGTTTGATGACCATTGATAGGTGTAATTACCTGAACCACCGGAAACATTTGATTCAAGCGTTGCCGGGATATACGGACAAATTTCAGTTATATCCGGACTTGGATTGAGAACCAAAGGCGGAACCACTGGAACGATCACTTCATAACTTGTCGAAGCGGTTTCATTCAGACAGGCATCAGTAACGTCAACACTGTAGGTTGTGTTTGAAGTTGGAGAAACAACAATGCTTTGTGTTGTCTCACCCGTGCTCCACAAATAGGTGTATGGCGGGGCACCACCCGTCGGGTTCGCTGTTAACGTAACAGGGTCGCCCGGACATTGTGCATTTTCTCCGTCAATTGTTACATCTACCGGTTGAATATCATTGATTGTAAGATTGATAGTAATTGGAGTGACGTTTCCGCAAGGATCAGTAAGAGGGAATTCCAGATTGATTGTCTCGGATCCTTCTGTTAAACCATCCTGAAATGCATTAAAAGAAAAACTGACAGTAGAAACACCGGCAGGAAAAGTGATTGAAGTTGGTAAATTATCGTAATCAACTCCTTCTGTCGCCGTTCCGGAAACATTAATCGGAATAGTCATAGGTGATGCAATCTCATTATTTCCGCGTTCCAGAGTAACAGTCGTTGTGACACATCCTTCGGCAATAATATCAGGAGAGCCATAAAGCTCCTGTGAAATTTGATAGGAGATATCAACGGGAGTTTTAGAAGATAAACTGTTTGCTTCTAAAAAGATTCCGGAGTCGTAGATACCATCTCCTGTATCAGCAATAGCTATTATCAAATGATAGGTTTGTCCACACTGTACTTTGGACGATGCAGTGAGTACTTTTGTAAAGCCATCATATTGAATATACATTGGTGAACCATTGTAAGGAGCCTGTGTTCCGTCGCCATTGTTTACATAAAAAGCAGGATTTGAAGCAGGTGTTCCGTTGGTTGGGTTTCCTCCGTTAACATTGTTAATTGTTACGGTTTGTCCATTGGGCAGTTTGGCAATGTTTTGAAGTCCTGAAATACCTGGTCCTGCTATAAAAAAGGCAAAAACATCATTATAAACAGAGCCAACATATTCCGGATATTCTTCTGACCCGAAGATATAACGGAATTTTACCGAATCAGAGTACGGCACAAAATCAAACTCAAGAACAGATGCATTGTAGGTTTGTGTTCCGGTAATAGCTGTTAATGGGCCGTATCCGCCTAATCCATTATCAAAACCTGAATTACTGCTATTATTCGGGCCTTGAGGGCCATCACCCGTATTTTGAATCGTTCCTGTAGTCAAGATGACTCCTTCGGTTAAACCGAAATTATTCGCATTTGCGGTAAAATACCCGATAGCATTAGGGGATCCATTGTAAGAAATATTAGAAACGGTTACCCCCGATCCTAATAATACATTTTGAACCAGGCTGGAAGGAGCTTGATTGCTGGTCGCCAATTGGGCGAACCCAACCGAAGAAAACAAGAATAATATTAGACCAGCGAAGTACTTCATGTATACCTTAAGACGTAAATGTAGTTAAAACGTTTGCTTTCAAATTACAAAATCCAAGCCAAATATCTATTTTATAAAATATTAACGCCGGAAATGAACAAATATTTGCTGTTCAAATCGTTTTTAGTGAGTTTTGTATCATGTCAAAATTAAAGCGAATATGGAAGGCATGGCAGCGACCTGTAAAGTACGCAGCTTCTGACCCTGAAAATTTTTCAGAGAAATGGAGTTTTACGACCACACGGTTTAGTGTTGTGAGTTTACTGGTTATTTTATTTCTGCTTATCATGTACGCCGCGCTTTATTTTCTTTCACCATGGTTTGTTTCGTATCAGGGCTCAAAAGGAATCAAAAGAGAGCAGTTGGAAAACCAGGCTAAGGAGATTAAAGATCTTCAGTCAGCTATTGATGCGCAGGAAAAGTACATCAGCAGTTTAAGATTAATTTTACTGGGAGAGGTTCCGGTTTCGTCTTCGATTGACTCTCTCAATGACTACAGCACAGCTATGATTGACAGTTTGTTTTCACAGGTTGACTCTGCATCAGTTATGCTCGAAGAAAAGGTCAGGGCTGATATGAGAACAAAATCCAAGGGGGCGAAATTATCGTTCTTTGTAGCTCCGGTTGAAGGTGAGGTTAGTCAGAAATTCGATGAAAAGCACAAAGGGATTGATGTTGTTACGGAAGCGAACACCAATATCCTGGCTTCTTTGTCAGGAACGGTGATCTATACCGGGTACACGCGTAAGGATGGTTTTATTGCCGTAATTGCTCATGGTAATAATTATATTACGGTGTATAAACACTGTAAGACGATCTTTAAAAAGACAGGCGATAAAGTGCATATTGGTGATCCGTTGGGGATTGTTGGGAATACGGGTGAAAATTCGACCGGACCGCATTTGCATTTCGAAATCTGGCAGGATCAGATTGCCATTAATCCGGAAACGCTGATACAGTTTAAGAAATGATGCCCTGAAGGGAAGAGAGTCGGTAATAGACACCTCCTTCTGCCATCAATGTTTCGTGTTTTCCTCTTTCAATTATTTCCCCTTTGGAAAGAACCAGAATTTCATCCGCTTTTTGAATCGTGCTTAAGCGGTGAGCAATTACCAGACTCGTGCGATCTTTCATGAGGTTTTCCAGCGCATCCTGGACTAACTTTTCAGATTCCGTATCCAATGCTGAAGTGGCTTCATCAAGAATGAGTACAGGAGGATTTTTAAGTATGGCACGAGCAATACTCACGCGTTGCTTTTGTCCGCCGGATAGTTTGTTTCCACGTTCACCGATGTTTGTTTCATATCCGTTTTCCAGATTCATGATAAAATCATGTGCATTTGCAATTTTGGCCGCCCGGATGATTTCATCCATGCTGGCATTTGGCATCCCGAACGCGATGTTTTCACGCACTGTCGTGTTAAATAGGATAGACTCCTGAGAAACGATACCGATCAATTGGCGAAGGTCGAAAATCGAAATATC
>QKAV01000265.1 GCA_003247185.1 Crocinitomicaceae bacterium | reverse complement strand
GTTTCAGGAACCTGGTGTGTCTCCGAAGTAAAACATAATAACACTTTGGTTGAACCACTTGAAGAGGCTATCTATATTTCCTTTAACAATTGTCCGGGAAGTATCGACTTTAGTGCAAACGGTTCCGTATTCCTGCCACCATACGGAGATTACAGTATCTCAGGTAGTTGGCAACTGAGTAAAAGTCATTTGATTATCGAAGTTGGTGATGTACCCGCATTTCGTCAGGAAGGAAGAAAAAACTATTTTTTGGATGCATTCAAATATGAGTTTTCCAACGAAAAACTGCATTTAAAATCAGGGCATACTGAAATTACTTTAGTTAAATTTCACTTCTAAGAAGTAATCATAGAAAATATCTGGATTTCTGTAAAATAAATATTATTCTTAGAGTGGTTGTAGGAGATTCAACTAAAATCGGAAATAACCAACTTACATGTATTTCACTGATCAAACAGGAAATAAGCGCCCTATCCTCTCATGAATCTTGTAATCATCTGGTAGTCTTCCGCTTCGGCCTGCCTACAATAATATACCGCACAATAAATTCATAAATATAAGAAGACCCGATCACCAGTAAAATGTACGGGGCTCCCCATTTTTCAAGGCCTTTATACTTCCATTGATTTGGGTTTGGATCGACATATTTGATGGCTAAATAATACCCAAGTACCAAAAGCAACACCGCTGTAAGAATTGTAAATCCAACGGATAAGAAAAAGGCAAGATTAGAAGTTCTGAAAAGATCATCCCGTTGATATTGCTCATAATTCATCCGGGTTCTTCTCTCAGCTGTTTGACGTGCCTTTTGTGTCTTTCTCTGAACATCCTGCTGGTATTTACGCGTCACGCTTTTTAAATCATTCCTTTCTCTCTGAATTTTCAACAACAGATCATATGTACGCCTGGTCTTAGCATCTTTGAGGCAAGAATAGGCTTCTTCCACTTCCATAAACCGATCTGCAGATTCTGGGGCCGGATTAAGATCCGGGTGAAATAACTTCGCCTTTTCTCTGTATGCACGTTTAACCAGGGCTATGGTTGCATCTTCGGATATCCCAAGAATTTCATAATAGGTTGACATCACGCTAAAGATAAACTGAAATGCAATATCCGGTAAGTAAGGTTACCGACACGCCATTTTTTTTCAAAATACCACATTCTTGGTATTTATAATCATTCTAAATAAGTATAGGTTTGTCGGGAATTTTAAACGAACCTCAAATGAAAGTAACGTATTTCTCATTAATTCTGCTCGCCGGACTAGGACTTGCCGCATGTAAAAAGAAAGGTTGTACAGACCCTACAGCTGATAATTACAGCGAAAAAGCGAAAAAAGACGACGGATCGTGTACTTATACTTTTCCTGCTTACGATAGTCAGATCGAACAAATTAAAGCAACATACGCCGATATGGCTTTTGCGGTGTTTGACGACTCCTACAATAAAGCTGTCGACTTACAAACTGCTATTCAAGCATTTGTAAACAGTCCTTCTCAAGCCGGATTCGACGCTGCTAAACAAGCCTGGTTAGATGCACGTGAGCCGTACGGACAATCTGAAATCTTCCGTTTTGTAGAAGGTCCTATCGATAACAGTTCCGACGGGCCTGAAGGTTTGCTTAATGCGTGGCCGATGGATGAAGCTTACGTAGATTATGTAGATGGCTCTCCCAATGCCGGTATTATCAACAACCCTACTACCTACCCTACAATCGATCAAGTAACCCTGGTAACGGCAAATGAAAATGGTGGTGAAGAAAATATCTCAGTGGGATACCACGCCATCGAATTCCTGCTTTGGGGACAAGATACAAGTGCTACTTCTGCCGGAAATCGTCAATACACTGATTATGTTACCGGCGGTAGCGGAACGGCTGCCAACCAGGATAGAAGAGGACAATACCTAATCATGTGTTCTGATCTTTTGGTAGCTGCTTTGCAACAAGTGCGTGATGCATGGGATCCTGCTATGTCAGGAAATTACCGTACAACATGGCTTGCAATGGACAATGCAACCGCGTTGCGCAAAGTAATCAATAGTCTCCGTGTTATGGCCGGGACAGAATTATCCGGAGAACGCATGTATACGGCATACAACAACATGAACCAGGAAGATGAGCACAGCTGTTTTTCGGATAATACACACCGTGATATCATCCTGAACGCCGAAGGAATCTCAAACCTATACAGAGGAACTTACACACGCGTAAACGGAACAGTTATCAGTGGATACGGATTGGAAGATCTTGTGAATGAAATCGCACCAACGCAAAACACTCAGATGATCAATCAGTTGAACGCTACCGAAACAATGGTAAACGGACTTTACATTCCATTCGATCAGGCTATCATCCTTCCTGCGGAAAGACCTAAGGTACTGGACGCTGTGAACAGTTTGATTGCGGAAAAAGATATCATCCTGAATATCGCTGCGGATAATTTTAACATTCATTTTTAAAGAACTATGGGGAAGAAGATCTTCGCTGCACTATTCGTGGCACTGAGTATTGTAGCATGTAATAAGGAAAAGTTTGGAATGGGTGATAGTGTTTATGTCACTTCACTCCCTGCGGGAAATTGTACCGTATACGACTCTTCTTCCCTTGCATTTTCATATAAAATTGATGGTTTAAGTTCCCAACAGAGTCTGGATTTCTTTGTTGGGAACTCCTTTTTCAACCAAAATTGGGTAGAAGCACCATCTTCAACAATAGCCAGAGATGGACTCGGCCCCCTCTATAATGCAAAATCGTGTGCAGGTTGTCACTTCAGAGACGGGAGAGGGATGCCGACATTAAATGACGGACTTCTGATCCGACTTGGTATCTTCGATGCTTATGGTAATCACGTTCCTGAACCGATCTATGGCGGACAATTCCAGGATAAAGCAATCTCAACTGCTCAACCTGAGGGAAATGTAACCATCGTTTACACGGAGGTTATGGGAACCTACCCGGACGGCACCACTTATTCGCTTCGTGTACCGACTTATTCATTAGGAAATCTTAATTACGGGGCAATAGATCCGGGCGTGATGACTTCTCCGCGCGTCGGACCACAAATGATTGGTCTCGGCCTGCTTGAACGTGTACCGGAATATATGATTTTATTGAATGCAGATGAAAACGACAGCGATGGAGATGGTATTTCAGGCAGACCAAATTATGTATTCGACCCGGTTGCCGGAAAAGAATTGATCGGCAGATTTGGCTGGAAAGCCAATACAGCCTCGATCGCAGCGCAAGTAGCGGGTGCGTTTAATGGTGATCTGGGGATTAAAACGCACATTTTCCCGAATGAAAATCAAACGGCTGCACAATCTGTGCTCAACGGACTACCTGATGGCGGTGTAATTGAGATCAGTGAAGCGGACTTCAATAAGGTAGTACTTTACTCCAGTGCACTGGGAGTGCCGAACAGGCGATACCTGAATAGTCCGGCAGTGCAAAAAGGTGAAAAATTATTTTCGGAAATTGGTTGCGCAAAATGCCACAACATTTCTTTTAAAACAGGAAATGACGGAGATATCTCCGGGCTAAAAAATGTCCATATTCGTCCATATACAGACCTTTTACTGCATGACATGGGATCGGGTCTAGCAGATAACCGCCCTGATGGACTGGCAAGCGGAACGGAATGGAAAACACCTCCACTTTGGGGAATCGGATTGATTGAAACAGTAAACGGACACACTTATTTACTGCATGACGGACGTGCGAGAAACCTGGAAGAAGCAATTCTGTGGCATGGAGGCGAAGCAGAGGTGATCAAAGAACGATTTAAGGCTTTAACAGCTGAAGAGCGAAGTTGGGTGCTGGCATTTCTCCGATCCTTATAAATCAATTTTCAACAAAGGGCAATTTTCCGGGCGACATTTCGTTAAATGTTCAGAACAAACAATTTACATTCAATGTCAAACGCCATGTTTTTCTCTCCACGCAAGCGTATGATCATCATGACCGCAGCAATAACGGTGCTGTTGCTCATACCATTTATCGTCATGCAATTCTCATCCGAAGTGAATTGGTCTTTCATGGATTTTTTTGTAGCCGGAAGCATTTTTGTAGGTACAGGAATTCTGATAGAGGTTGCTATCCGAAAATTGCGTACTGCAAACAGCCGTCTTATCGCCTTAATGATTCTTTTTGTCGGCGTAATCCTGCTTTGGCTGGAATTGTCCGTAGGTATATTTGGTTCTCCTATCGCCGGAAGTTAACAAATTTCTATCCAGTAAGACCCCCCGTGTCGCTCTACCCCGGATAAATTTTCGTGTTCCCACATCGGTGCAATCACGGAGCTTAGTTCTTTGTCCTCACTGATAAAGAAGCACGGAAGTATGGTTTTATATTTCACTGGGTTCGCCAGGATAAATGCTGCTAATACATATTGCTCCGAATAGGCTCTGTCGCACATAAATTGCGGATAATCATACGGAATATAGATATCATGCACATGTACGATTACACCTTTCTTTAATCGAGGCAGAATCTCCAGAAAGCAAACCGTTACATCTGAATTCGGCAGGGCACGATGCGAATTATCTATAAACACAACATCTCCCGCCTCCAGTTCATCAAATAAACGAAGGTCTTTGAGATCTTCAATCGGTTGACGAATCACCTCATCGGCCAAATGATCAATGCTTGCTCGCGGATATGGATCAATTGAAATTACTTTCGTGTCCAGACTTCCGTCATGAATTGCCTTTCGAACCACTTTCGTTGAATTTCCGGAACCCACTTCAATGTACTTCGCAGGTTTACCTTCCCGGATCATCCCGTACAATGAAACAATGTCCAGTCCGGGTAGAAAATTATTGTTCCATGCAGGCTGGTTTTCATCTTTCTCAGCATCACTCTTCCGGATCTGCTGCAGCTCATCGCGGTAGTTCAGGAATGAGTTCAATCGGGAACTGTAGTCGCTTCTGTTTGCATTCACGATCTCAAAAAGTTGCGGATGCGGATGCTTCTCTTCACTTCTGAATCGCGGCCTGAAATTCACTTTGTAATCCAGTGCCAGACTCTGAAATTTAGGAGAAATAAAGCGGTAAACAGCCTTTAGCATATACGTTTAGTTAGCTTGGAAATAAAATTTCCGTAAAAATAACAGATTCCTGACGTTTTTAAGTGCATAAAACACAAGATGCTTGGAAAGTTATACCCAACTCTTAGAAAAAAGCACGTAATTCCATCCCTCCGGAGTGGATGGGTCTGTTGGTGGGGGATTTTCTTCCCGTGTATTGGAAAGTCAATTGTAAGTTACGTGAAATGGATCGTTGATACCCCATTGACCAGGTAAAATTCACTCCGGGTTTCAAAGCTTCCAGCATCTCAAAACCAAGTGCTGAACTCTGTTCTCCGTTATAGGTAATATGTAAACTTTTAAAGCTCCCCTGGAAACTTCCCTTTTCAGGCTGATTCAATTTACAGGTGGTTCCGATTTCCATAACCGTAGCGCGCTCTCCTCCCAATGTCTGGTCATTTTGTTTTTCCACAGCTCTACCATCCAGCGTGATTCGAAAAACTGTATTCGGCTGATAAATCAAACTCGGTTCAAGAGAAATGTAATTGATCTTAAAGTTCCTGCCAGAGGTGTAGTCCGCTCCGGAAGATTTTATACCTTTTCTTCCGGTTATTTTCACAGTAAACTTCCGTTTGATGTTCCATCTGAAGACCAACTCATGAAACGCATGACTTCTGGAATCAAAACCACTCGCGAGTAATGTTTTGGAAGTTGTTTGCTGATAGATATAATCGGCTCCTGCAATACTCGAAGTACGGTTAAAGAACACTGCATTCCGGATATTCGAGTTATTGGAGATCAGACTGGTATCTGAAATATTGCTGAAGAACGGGTTGAATGAATTAGTCGGAATAAAGTCATTTGTCTTTGTCTTGATCCGTATACTCAGTTGATCTGAAAAGTGGGAAACCAGTTTAAGAGCCCCCTTTTTACTTGCCCAGAGACGTTCGGGTTTCCAAAAAACCGATTGATTGAACTCATTGGAATACGTTTTTACATATTCATTGCTCGGTGTAAACACGCGAATGTAACTTGCCTGATCTACATATTGTGCGATCTCAAATTCATTGAGATCCTTTACACCGTCGTTGTTATAGTCAATCCATGTATAGATTCCCTGCCCGTCGTTCACCTTGATGTACAAAAATTCACGTTTCAACTCCAGTCCGGAACCAATCTCATAAAACGTATTCCAGCGCAGCGCTCCTTTCCAAAGGTTGATTTCATAATCTACCCTACCCAGCAAGGTGTTTTCCGGTGTAATGGAAATCAGGGTGGAGTCGATGGCTTTCAATTCCCGATAACTGGTAATCACTGTTAACCGTTGATTTTTCCAACTGTTAAATCCGAATTCTGCTCCGGTCGTTCTTGCCTTGGCAGCGCGTTGTAATCTTGTACTATCTGACCTCCGGTCCAGACGTTCGCGATAGAACGCTTTAAAGGTATTTTTCGATGTATCTCCGTTCATCAGATAAAACTGGTAATCGAAAAACTCGTAGCTGTTCGTTTCCAACACATCATCACGGAAGGTATTGTTCTCATGATCATCTTTATAACCAATCCGCAAGGGGCCTATCGCCTGAGAAATATCAGCCCTGTGTCTGAAAAAACGGTTTGACATCCCCGCATCACTTGCAAGATAAGATCCGTCCCAACGCGCTGCAAATCCTTTTTGCTTCCAGTTTCCATCCGTCGCTGCCCTCAAACCGGAAAAATCATTTCCGACTGCATATTGCTGTGCCTCCAGGTTGATATTTCCATTTTTTGAGTGCCGGAGATTGGCACCAAGTTTAGTCGCCAGTTGATTTCCCTGGTAATTTTTCCCTCTGGTATTCCAATCGCGATCGAATTCAACCGCTCGGTACTGCTCAATCTCTTTGAAATACTGATCCCTGAATTCCAGCTCTGCCTTCGTTTCTATCGCAACCTTGCGCGTACTGTCTTCCGCCAGAGGAATGGTTCCGCCATACCGGAGAAAGGCTGCGCCACTTTTATCATCTCTGGAATCGTAACGCGAAAATGTATTCTGATCATAATTGGTATAGGCAAGCTCGGCCATAATCCGATGGCGGTCATTCAGTGCAAGATCCACACCGCCATTTACCATCTGCCGTTGTTTCGGTGTAACGATCAAGCGCGATGGCATATAGTCTCCCTGACTCACACCTGCTATCGGTTCCACCCATTTGTAAACCTTTCCCAGGGCATTGAAATTGCTGAAAATATAATCCCCTTTATTTGCTCCGACATACGTAAATGTTGCACGGAAATAAGCGGAATCCGGATTGATCGAATAAACCAACACCGAATCATATCCCAGCGAATCAATCATTTTATACATATTCTGATTGTCCAGAAACCCTACCGAATCAATACTCTCAATGCGCGCAAGATCAAGTGAATCTCCGATATCCGCCATCAACTGTTTTTGCGAGAAGGTTAAAGGTGTTTGGATCGTTTGATTTTTTGCATCCTGTTCACTATAGGCATTAAACCA
>QKAV01000062.1 GCA_003247185.1 Crocinitomicaceae bacterium | reverse complement strand
ATTGAGTACAAGTGATCAAACTGACCTATCTGTAATCGTAGATAATAAATTGGTATCGATTTATTATTTCTATCATATGCAGCCCAGTTTCTCGCATAATCGTATTTGCTTATTACCTGCTTCATCGCGAAATAAACGCTATCATGAATATGAGACGCTAAAGTATCATCAGGAAAAAAATCACAGTACTCCTTTAATCCTACTAACCCACTAATAAAACCATTTAGTACATTTCTTGATTTTTTAGAATTTGGATATTCTTCAATCCACAAAAAACCTTCTGGCGTGCGACTAAGAACTCCTCCATCTTCTTCAGGAACTTTTAACAAAAAACCAACCTTTTCAGCTAATTCAAATGCATGCTCATCTTTAAAATAATCCGCATACCTGAGAAGAAAAGAAACTGTTGTTCCTTGTGTCAATCCTGAATACCAAAGAGGTTTAAGATCATGAAAATTAAACCTGTAAGGTAATCCGATTCCCTTGCCATCAAAGAGTACTACGAATTTTGAAGTATCCTCAAAATATTTATACTGATTTTTAAACTGAGTCAAATAATACTCATCTTTTGTTTCTAAAAATTTATCATAACATTGTATTCCATACAAGCAAATAGTTAATGGGTGATATTCTCCTTTTTGGGTTATTATCCCTAAAGAATCAAAGGACCTGTTATACTGCTGGGTATAAAGATCTGGCAACCAATGGTTAGACGCCATTTCATAACGCATGATATTTTGTGAAAAGCCAATGTTTCCAAAAAAAAATAAATATCCTATTAACAGTGATCTCATTTGTGTATTATTATTCTACCTCCTCAAAATCCACATCCTCGATGCCATCCTGGTAATCTACCCGATTATTCACCTGTGTGCGCCCAAAATTTCGCTGAACACGCTCCCTTTCGGATTGCTGTTGCCTTGAACGCTTGTTCAGCTCTCTCTCCTCCTCCATGTTACGCTTCGCGTTCATTAACTGGCCAAGAAAACGAAGTACCACCAATATACCAATCAGAATAAGAACGGTTCGAATAACACCGGTGATACTTGCTTCAACTATCATTATCTCGATAAATGCATATTTCTCTCCGAGTAGATCTTCATGAAGAACGGATCTCTCAACGTGTCTATAAATCGAATTGCTTCCCCGGTAGATTTCATCTCAGGTCCCAGTTCTTTTTTCACATCAGGAAACTTTTCGTAGGAGAATACCGGAATCTTGATCGCATAACCTTGTTTCTTAGGTTCAAATTTGAAATCTTTCACCTTCTTCTCTCCCAACATTACTTTGGTAGCAAAATTCACGTACGGTTCATCATACGCTTTGGCAATGAATGGAACGGTTCTCGACGCACGCGGATTCGCTTCGATCACATATACTTTATCATCTTTGATGGCAAACTGAATGTTAATCAAACCAACTGTTCTCAATTGAACAGCAATCTTTTTCGTAATATCCTCAATTTGCTGCATCACGAAATCCCCAAGATTATATGGAGGCAGAACCGCATACGAATCACCTGAATGGATTCCGGCAGGTTCAATGTGCTGCATGACACCAATAATATAAACATCTTCGCCATCACAAATCGCATCTGCTTCAGCTTCTATCGCCCCACCAAGGAAATGATCCAAAAGGATCTTATTTTGCCCCATATCGCGCAGAATATCTACCACATGATGCTCCAGCTCTTCTTTGTTGATTACAATCTTCATCTTCTGTCCCCCCAATACATAAGAAGGACGCACCAATAACGGGAATCCAAGATCATCAGCTAATTCCAATGCTTGTTCCGCACTTTCCACCACTCCGTATTTCGGGAATGGAATATTGTTTTCATCTAATACTTTCGAAAAACGACCTCTATCTTCCGCCAAATCCAGAGCTTCAAAGCTGGTTCCAAAAATTTTGATTCCATAACGCTCCAGTTTCTCAGCCAATTTCAACGCAGTCTGACCACCAAGTTGAACAATTACCCCATCCGGTTTTTCATGCTGAATGATATCGTAAATGTGTTCCCAGAACACAGGTTCAAAATACAACTTATCCGCAGTGTCAAAGTCAGTAGAAACAGTTTCCGGATTACAATTGATCATGATCGTTTCATAACCACATTCTTTGGCTGCGAGAACACCGTGTACACAACTGTAATCAAATTCTATTCCCTGACCAATTCTATTCGGTCCGGAACCTAATACCACTACTTTCTTTCTATCACTCACCTCACTCTCATTCTCGTACTCAAAAGTAGAGTAATAATAAGGTGTTTCCGCCGGGAATTCTGCCGCACAGGTATCTACCAATTTGTAAACCCTTTTGATGCCCAATTCTTCACGTTTTTGGTTTACTTCCGATTCCAGACATCTCAAAAGATGAGCTATTTGGCGATCTGCATACCCCTTTTGTTTCGCTTCAAAGAACAATTCTTCCGGTAAATTATCCAGTGTATATTGCTCGATCTTACGCTCCAACTTAATCAAATCTTCGATTTGTTTCAGGAACCAGATATCTATTCTTGTTTTCTCAACAATCGTTTTGAACGGAATACCAAGCTTTATAGCATCATATATGTGGAACAAACGATTCCAACTCGGATGTTCTAAACTGTCCAGTATTTTGTCCTGATCGCGCAGTTCCTTTCCATCTGCACCAAGACCATTTCTGTTAATCTCAAGAGATTGACAAGCCTTTTGCAGCGCCTCCTGAAAAGATCGTCCGATTCCCATTACTTCACCAACAGACTTCATTTGAAGACCTAATTCGCGATTGGTTCCCGGGAATTTATTAAAGTTCCAGCGAGGTATTTTTACGATCACATAATCCAATGTTGGTTCAAACAACGCAGAAGTTGTTTTTGTGATCTGATTTTTCAATTCATCCAAATGATAACCAATCGCCAGTTTTGCTGCGATCTTTGCAATCGGATATCCTGTAGCTTTTGATGCCAACGCAGATGATCTCGATACCCTTGGATTGATCTCAATTGCGATGATATCTTCATTATCATCCGGAGAAACTGCAAATTGCACATTACAACCTCCTGCAAAGTTCCCGATAGAGCGCATCATTTTGATCGCCATATCGCGCATTTTCTGGAAAGTAGTATCTGATAAAGTCATTGCGGGTGCAACTGTAATCGAATCCCCTGTGTGGATCCCCATCGGATCAAAATTTTCGATCGAACAAATAATTACCACGTTATCATTTGCATCGCGCAGTAACTCCAATTCATATTCTTTCCAGCCCAACAAAGCTTTATCGATCATCACCTCATGTATAGGAGATAATTGAAGTCCTCTTTCAAGTAAAGTGTCAAATTCTTTTGGATCATATACGATCGATGCTCCTGCACCTCCTAGCGTATAAGATGCCCTCACGCACAGCGGAAAACCGAAATCCTGGGCAATTTCTTTACCTTGAAGGAATGATTTTGCAGCACTTTGCGGCGCCATGGGAATCCCGATTTCTGTCATCAAATCCCTGAATGCTTCTCTGTTTTCAGTGATCTCAATCGCATTGATATCTACACCAATAATCTTCACTCCGAACTCTTCCCAAATGCCCATTTCATCACATTTGATGCACAGATTCAAAGCTGTCTGTCCTCCCATAGTAGGAAGAACGGCATCAATTTTATGTTTCTGAAGGATTTCGAGAATACTTTCCGGTTCAAGCGGTTTCAGGTAAACATTGTCTGCAACTACTTTATCCGTCATGATAGTGGCCGGATTAGAGTTGATTAATGTTACTTCAATTCCTTCTTCTCTTAAAGATCTTGAGGCCTGGGATCCTGAATAATCAAATTCACATGCTTGCCCGATCACGATTGGTCCGCTACCTATGATCAGTATGGACTTGATACTATTGTCTTTCGGCATTTTTATGCTCCGTTATGAGGGTTCAACTTAGCGTATGTACGCGATAAATTGAGAGCAAATTTAGGTATAAAAACCTAGACTGAATCCATTTAGTTCGATTAATCAGCAGATGTTTTTAACAATCACCGTTAAAAACTATCCTAAGCACTGAAATAAAGAGAATTTCAAATTCGTTTCTTTGAAAAAAAGATCAATTTATGAAGTTTATAAACAACAACCTTCGTTTTCCTGTATTCACACTTTTATTAAATGTGACGACATTGGTTGTGAGTTTGTATTTCATCCTGACATCTACTCCCGGAAACAAGCATTTGCTTTTGCGTAAATTAGGAGCTCCGGATGCTTTCTATGTTTATTCAGGTGAATGGTGGGGTATTATTACCAATACATTTACACACTCTCATACTATTCTCCTGTTATTTAATCTGGTTGGTCTCTGGATACTTGGTGCATTTTTGGAAAGAAGAGCCGGATGGATTTCCCTGCTTTTACTCGGAACATTCGCGTCACTGATTACGTCAATCGTACAATTAAATCTCATTGATGATCCGGGACTCGGAATGAGCGCGGTCAACTTCTTTTTACTGGGTTTCATTATTCTGAAGTCCAGACACGATGAGCGATTCTCATTTGCTCTGTGGCCATTAGCTGTCGTCACAGGAATAGCCGGAATCGTGTTGATCATCATCAGCAACCAGTATTACGCAAGCAACATTGGTCTGCAAGCTATTTTTTCAGGCTTAATCTCAGGCGCCGTCTTTGGTATAATAAAACCCAACCGAATCAGAATAGCTCTGGGAATACTGCTATCAATAACCGCCTTTACTACTCTTATTTATGCTCCATGGTCCGCTACCTGGAATTTCACGAAAGCAGTTAAGTACCACCAGGAAAACAGGCTGAAAGAAGCTGAACGTTACTACGGCAAGACCCTGCAAATAGATCCTACAATGGATGATGCCCGGTACAATTTAATTTTAATACAGATTGATCGTTTAAGCGACGAAGCATACGAATTACATCGAAACAAACACTTTCAGGAAGCCCGAAAAGTCTATCTGCAGATTCTCGAATTGGACCCTCAAAATCATTGGGCAAAACAGCAAATCAAAGCACTTCCCTAAAAGGTAGAATTGTATATTTGTCAAAATGAACGTGATGCAAAATATCCTTGACAACATTTCCATACAACAAAAGATTAATCGCCTGGCGCATGAGTTAATCGAAGACTGTCACACAGAAGAGCGTGTGTATATTGGTGGAATAGTTGGAAACGGGGCATTATTAGCTGAGAAATTAAAAACAGCTATGGGAGAGGTACTCAAGATGAAAATTGACTCTTTCATTATTGACCTTAACAAGGATGAGCCATGGAAAGATCCGATTCAGTTATCACTACCTGAAGAAGAACTGAAAAACGCTTACATTGTTCTGGTAGATGATGTAGTAAATTCAGGGAAAACAATGCAATTCGCGTTAACAAAACTTCTCACCTTCCCTACTCATGCGATCAAAACAGTCACCCTGGTTGATAGAACCCACAGAAGATTTCCGATTAAAGCCGATTTCGTTGGACTGAGTCTTTCCACCACATTAAAAGAACGTGTTGAGGTCGATTTAAGTGAGGGAAATATGAAGGCATACCTCGTCTGATGAAAAAAATTACAGAATCCGAATCCAATTACACCGGACTGGAAAACATGTCTACGCATGAAATCCTGGCCGGAATTAATGCAGAAGACGCCAAGGTTCATCTCGCTATCGAAGCAATCCTGCCAAATATTGAAGCTTTTGTAAATACAGCTTTTGAGCGCATGAAGAACGGTGGTCGATTGTTCTATCTTGGAGCCGGAACAAGTGGTCGATTGGGAATAGTTGACGCCAGTGAATGCCCCCCTACTTTTGGCGTACCACATGGCAAAGTTGTTGGGATTATTGCTGGAGGTGATTCTGCAATCAGAAAAGCAGTTGAATTCGCGGAAGACGACACTGAACAAGGGTGGAAAGACTTGCTTGAATACGATATCAATACAAATGATACACTGGTTGGAATTGCAGCCTCAGGAACGACTCCTTATGTTATAGGGGCCATTCAAAAAGCAAAGTCCGAAGGAATTTTGACTGCCGGAATTACGTGCAACCCCGATTCTCCGCTTTCCAAAGAAGCAGAACATGCCCTTGTTGCCGTGGTTGGCCCGGAATTCGTAACCGGTAGCACCCGAATGAAATCCGGAACCGCTCAGAAGTTGATTCTAAACATGATCAGTACAACGCTCATGATCAAATTAGGACATGTAAAAGGCAACAGAATGGTCGATATGCAATTAAGTAACGACAAACTGGTTGACCGTGGTACAAAGATGGTTATGGAAGGTACAGGACTTGATTACAATGATGCAAACGCACTTTTAATAAAGGAAGGCAGTGTTCGGAAAGCAATAGAAAAGCATCAAAATAAATAACCTAATCAAACATATGGAAGAGACAAATCAAACTATCGACTCTGGCATCCTTAAGTCAGAAGAAATTAATAAAATACAAGAAAAGCTACCAAATTCAGGTGGCGTATTAACCCTTGGTATACTTTCTATCGTTTTTGCCGGAGGAATAGGTATTATTCTTGGAATTATCGGTTTATCAATATCCGGCGCACCATTAAGAGCTTACAAAGCTAACCCTGAGAAGTATACATTAAGTTCCTACAAGAACCTCAACGCCGGAAGAATTTGCTCCATAATTGGCATGTCGATCGCAGGATTACTTATTTTGATCTTCCTGATGGCTGCGGTCATTGCAAATATTTGATAAAGAATAATACTAAAATGCAAAAAGGGACTTTTTCAAGTCCCTTTTTTAATGCAAGTAGAGATTCTGCCTCTCTTATTTGTTTACTAAACGAAGGATCACTCCTTGTGATCTGACTTCTTCGACTTAGTATCTTTCTTTCCTTTCGTAATCTTTACGGTAAGATCCTCATTTCCGTCTATTCGATCAATTTCGATGGTATCACCTTCATGCAGATTAGATTTCACAATCTCTTCCGCCAATGGATCCTCAATCAATTTCTGAATCGCACGTTTCAGAGGACGAGCTCCGAACTTCTCATCATATCCTTTATCAACAATATAATCTTTTGCTTCATCTGTTAAAGAAATCTGATATCCAAGATCATTGATTCTTCCGTAGAGTTTATCCAATTCAAGATCAATAATCTTATGAATATCCTCTCTGGATAGAGACTTAAACATGATGACATCATCAATTCGATTTAAAAACTCAGGAGCAAAGGCTTTGCGAAGTGCATTTTGAACCACTCCTTTTGCAACATCCTCCTTTTGAGATTCCTGCGCTTTGGTTCCGAAACCAACCCCGGTTCCGAAATCAGCCAACTGACGAGCTCCGATATTCGAAGTCATAATTAAAATGGTATTCTTGAAATCAATCTTTCTTCCCAGACCATCGGTCATATGACCATCATCCAAAGCCTGTAAAAGCAGGTTAAAGATGTCCGGATGCGCTTTTTCGATCTCGTCCAGCAATACAATAGAATAAGGTTTACGACGTACTTTTTCCGTCAACTGTCCACCTTCTTCATATCCCACGTATCCCGGAGGCGCTCCAACCAATCTCGAAATAGAGAATTTCTCCATGTATTCCGACATATCAATGCGGATCAGTGCATCTTCCGAATCGAATAAATATTTCGCCA
>QKAV01000122.1 GCA_003247185.1 Crocinitomicaceae bacterium | reverse complement strand
GATTGGGAAAAGGCATTCAATGAAAAGAATAGTAAAGCATGAAAACTAAATTTTATACCCTTTTAATTCCATCTGTGCTGGTTTTAGCGGCATGTGGTGATAAGAATTCAAAAAACGAGAGTGATCAACCTGAACAAAAGATAGAGGTAAAGAGTGTTGGCGAACTTACAATCGGATATTACGATATGGAAAAGATCGCGACGGATTTTGATTTCTATGTAAATACGCAAAAGCAACTGGAGTCTAAAAAGAAGGCGCTGGATGGAAAAATTGCGGCACAGCAGAAAATATATGAAAGTGCCGGAATTGCGTTGCAAAAAGGGATGAACACGAATACACTTTCTCAAAATCAGATTGAAGGTTATCAGATTAAAATGAGAGGTGCGGAAGAGGAGATTTATCGCATTCAGCAAAGTGAAGGTATGGCACTTGAACAGGAGAGTATGTCTGCGAATGAAATATTGATCAATAAGATCGAATTGTACGCGAAAGAGTTCTCTGAGAAAAACGGATTGAAGCTATTCATGTCAAAATCTGTTGGTGGTCAGGTTTCATTCATTGATTCGACTTTTAACATGACTGATCCGTTCATAACATATATGAATGAACAGGAGAACGAAATTTCGAAGGATACAGAATAACAGTAAAATGATCCCAAACGAATCGAAAATCAGTGAAAATGTAGCTGAATATATCCTGCTGATTTATCAACTGGAAGATCTCGTCCGGGCGTATGATCTGGACATAGAGAAATTGACGGAGGCATATATTGCTCCACAGGTTCAGGATGAGCAACAATTGAAAATAGTAACAGACTGGTACGGTGAGTTGATTGCGAAGATGAAGCGTTCGGGACTAAGAAAATCAGGTCATATCCCGGAGCTGAATGAAATCATGGTGGAGTTGAGTTATTTACACAATACGATGCTAAACCTGACTGGAGATCACTCATACAAAGATATCTTTACGAAGGCTTCTCCATTTCTGGAAGAATTCAAGGAGAAATCTGATTTGAAGAATAAGAATTACATTGAGTTGGCTTTTCACGCCATGTACATGAAGCTTTTGCTTAGAATGCAAAAGAAAGACATCAGCACGGAAACGGAAGAGGCATTTGAAGCAATGCGCCTCATGCTTGCTCATTTGTCAAGAGCTTATCAAAAGATGAAATCCGGAGATTTAAATTTCCTCAGCAATTAAAAAATCTTTCCTGGATTGAGAATGTTTTCCGGGTCAAATACCTGTTTGATCTGGCGCATCAGATTTATTGTGATTTCAGGAAATGCTATCGGCATATAGTTCTTTTGCACAAGACCAATTCCATGTTCTCCGGAGAGCGTTCCTCCCAGTTTAACAACCTCCGTAAATAATTCCTTAATAGCTACCGGCAGTTCTTCGCGCCATTGACGATCAGTTAGATTTCCCTTGATGATGTTGACGTGCAGATTGCCATCACCTGCGTGACCATAGCAAACAGATTTAAACCCATATTTGTTTCCAATGGTCTTTACATGGTAAAGAAGTTCAGGAAGAAAATATCGGGGAACTACCGTGTCTTCTTCCTTGTATACGGAATTGGACTTTACAGCTTCTCCTACAGAACGTCTGAGCTTCCAGAGCTTATCTTTTTGAGCCTGACTATCCGCCAATAAGGGTTCATCAATATCAAATGCAGATAGAACATCCATAATGCGTTCCATTTCACCCATCAGAACCTGTTCGTCGAATCCATCCACTTCAATTAATAAATGCGCTTCATGGTCGTCGGCGACCATAATATCACTGCTCCCCAAATACTCCTGGGTCCAGATCAGGGCGTCACGTTCCATGAATTCCATTCCGCTTGGTGTAATTCCGGCTTTAAAAATGGCTGCAACAGCCTCAGCGGCATCCTGCATTTTTCTGAAAGGAACGAGCATTAATAGATCCCGGGTAGGATGCGGTATTAACCGCAGGACAATTTTTGTCACGATGGCAAGTGTCCCCTCAGAACCAACGATCAATTGAGTGAGATTGTAACCGGTTGCATTTTTAAGCACATTGGCACCTGTCCATATTATTTCTCCATTCGGCAGTACAACCTCCAGATTCAGTACATAATCCTTCGTTACACCGTATTTAACTGCTTTCGGACCGCCTGAGTTTTCAGAAACGTTTCCACCGATAAAACAGCTTCCTTTACTAGCCGGGTCGGGCGGGTAGAATAATCCGTATTCCGCTACTTTTTCCTGCAGTACCTGCGTGATAACTCCGGGTTCTGTGATTACCTGATGATTGTTAACATCCACTTCGATAATCCGGTTCATTCGTACCGTGGAAAGGAGTACTCCTCCCGTAATAGGGATTGCCCCTCCGCTTAAGCCGGTCATGGCTCCTGCAGGAGTAACAGGGATTCTATGGGCATTGCAGTAGCGCAGGATTTTCGAAACTTCTTCTGCGGTTTCAGGTAAAATTACAACGGCAGGGATCGATTTAATGTCTTCAGTTTCGTCGTGGCTATATTGCTCCAGCTTTTCCTTGTCGGTCCAACAAGTTGTTACAGATTCAAAAAATGTGATGTCCTCCAGTCTAATCATTCTATTTCGAGAATATAGGTATCATTCATTTTAGGCGTTTCACAATTCCATCCCAGCTCGTGTTCTATTTTTACGCGAAGAGCATCTGTCTGATGAGGTTCTCCGTGATTCAGGAATATTGTATTTGGCTCAGACTTAAAATTCTTCAGCCATTCCAGAAGGTCATTTTGATCGCCATGGGCAGAAAGGGAAGAGATAGATCTGATCTTACACTTTACATCGTGGTATTCTCCGAAGAATTTGATCTCTCTGCTACCATTTTGGATCGCTCTACCCCTGGTTCCTTCGCCCTGGAAACCTACAAATAATAGGGTATTTCTCGGATTGTCCATGTGGTTATTCAAATAGTGTATGATTCGGCCACCTTCGATCATGCCTGAACCGGCCAGGACAATTTTGGGAGCATTATCAAGACATATTCTTTTGGATGCTTCCGCATCAGAAATAAAATGCACCTGATCATACATGTGATGAAGAATGTCTGAAGGAATATTCTGTTCTTCTTTATAGCGGATGTAAACTTTACTTGAATTAATTCCCATCGGAGAATCAAGGTAAATAGGAAGGGCCGGAAGTCGGCCTTCTTCTTTCAAGAGGTAAAGTATGTAGATCAATTCCTGTGTTCTTTCCACCGCAAAAGACGGAATCATCAGTATGCCTTTATTGTCCCACACCTCTTCGATTACAGTCTGTAATTCTTCCTTTACATCTGCTTTGTCATGTAATCGGTCTCCATAGGTAGATTCAAGTACGATATAATCCGCGTGTTTCACTTTTTTAGGAGGATATAACAACATCGGTTGCATTTTTCCGATGTCCCCTGAAAACAGGAATGTTGTATCACTCAATTTCATCTCAACGAAACCGGAACCGAGAATATGACCATTGTTCAGGAACTGAAATTTTATTCCGGGGTGGAGGATGACCCACTCATTATAACTATGCGTAACAAACAATTTCAGAGCCTGTAAAACGTCTTGTGTCGTGTATAAAGGTTCTGGTTTGGCATGACGGGAGTAGTTATACCTGGCAGCTCTTTCAGCATCTTCTTCCTGGATTTTGGCGCTGTCACGAAGAATGATTTCCGCTAATTCTGCAGTTGAATCTATACAATGAATCTCACCCTTAAATCCGTTTTTAACCAGGAGTGGAATATATCCGCAATGATCTAAGTGCGCATGGGTCAGCACCAACACATCTATGGTGTCAGGAGACACAGGAAACGGAGCTCTGTTTAAGTTCCTTAATTCCTTTAAGCCTTGAAACAAACCACAATCGATCAACACTCTCTTTTGATCGAACTCCAATAGCGTTTTTGAACCGGTAACAGTTCCAGCTCCACCAAGGAAGCTGATTTTTAATCTTTTCTTATCCACATTCGAATATAAAAATAAAGCCCTGATCTCTCAGGGCTTTACAATAAGAATTTTGAGAATTAATTTGCTTTAATTTCAAATTCCGTACGACGGTTTTGTTGGCGACCGTCAGATGTATCATTACTTGCAACAGGCATTTTTGAACCATAACCCATTGCCGTCATGCGATCGGCTGAAATACCTTTTGATTTTAAGTAGTTTACAACTGCCTGAGCACGATCCTGTGAAAGGCTCTCATTTATTGTCGCAGATCCTGTATTGTCAGTATGCCCGGAGATTTCAATTTTTAATGATGGCACGTCTTTCATCAATTTTACCAATCGATCCAGTTCTGCATTAGACTCCGTACGAAGAGTGGATTTTCCTGTGTCGAAGAAGATATTGCGCAATGCAATCTTGCTACCGACAGCGATGTTTTTCAACTCAATGGTTTTGTCCACCATATTATCAGCACTACCCATCGGAATATCAAAGTTTTCAGAGTGGAACAGGTAACCTTCGGCTTTTACGGCGATACCATAGTTTTTACCGGAAGCCAGGGTAATGATAAATTTCCCTGTAGCACTGTTAGTAGTAAATGTTTCAATCACTTTACCGGTAGCATTGTCTGTAATCTCAATTTGTGCTTCCACCGGTTTTTTCGTCATGTGATCGATAGTCTTTCCTTTAAATACGGTGAATGATTTCTTCTTAACTTCCACAGACCCTTCAATCACATTGTCTTTAACAGGGTTGGCGATAGAAGCTAACAGGTAATCTTCCGTAGAGAAAACAGGATTTTTTTCAGGTCCCCAGAATGTAACTTTGTAGATATCAAAACCACCTTTACCTCCTTCGCGATTTGAAGCGATATAGGCATATTTTCCATTTGCTGTAGCTGCAAAGAAGAAATCATCGTATGGCGTGTTAATCGGGTAACCCAGGTTTTCAGGTTTTGACCATGACCCCTGGCTTTTCTTGGAAACAAATATGTCATAACCTCCCAATGATCCATTTCCTTCGGAAGCGATATACATGGTTTCACCATCAATTGTGATGTATACAGGACCTTCATTAAATCCTGAATTTACATTGGAAATCATTTGAGCCGCCATGTAATTCTTTTGGATTTTACTTTGCATACTACTATACATCACTTCAAAACCGGAAGTTCTGCTGTCGTTATCGCGATTAAAATAAATACTCCATCCGTCATCACTGTAAGCAGCGTAAGCTTCATTTGCCTTAGGCGAAGAGATGTGGAAAGACATTTTTACCGGATCAGACCAGTTTAACCCATTCAGAGTGGACTCGTATATATCCGTTTGTCCGTCTTCTTCCCTGTGTAGTAACATTCTTGTACCATCGTAACTTAGATTATTGGAAACGTCATCCTGAGGCGTGTTTACACCACCTTTTAGACCTTTTGGAGCGCTCCATTTACCATCACTTAAAGTGGAAGAGTAAATATCTTTATCATAACCACCCACCTCATTCGGAGTGTGAGAATTTGGTCTGTCCGAAGTGAAGATGATTTCAGCCCCATCGGTTGAAATGGAAGGAGCATAATCATTATTCCCGGTATTTAATTCAGGTACATTGTCTACCCATGCGCGAATCGGGTTTTGAACGGCTCCACGGGCAGTAGTGCATTCTTTTTTGCGCTTGGAAACAAATTTATTGAAGTTGTCTGCCTTTTTGTAGTTAGCCTCGAATGCCTCATAAGCTTTGATGGCATCATCGAATTTGCCGTCCAGTTGCAGAGCGTAACCGTAATAAAAGTCCATAAACGGATCACATTCCGGATCAAGCTCTTTTGCTTTTAACAGGTATGGAATACCTTTTTCAGCATAGGTGCTATTGATATAACAGACTCCGATTTTAAAATTCAGCAACCCATTGTTCGGATTGAATTTTTGAGCTTTGTCATATTCTTTTCTTGCGAGTTCATAATTTAATCCCGGGCTTTTTACCTGAAATATGGCTTCGTTTGCCAAAGTGAAAAATTCGTCTCCTGTTTTAATGGCATCTGTCGCAGCCTTAAGTCCATCCTTATCATCTTTGAAATTGGCAGCTTTAAAATCCACATTCTGCGCTTGTACAGAAAGAGCGAAAAATGATGCGAATACGATTAATATGTTTTTCATTGCAGTAGTTTTTTAGTTTGCACAGTTTCCTGAGTAATAGTTCTTCCCTAATTCAGAACCTAATTCCTGGGCTTTATGCCAGTCTTCACAAGCTCCTTCCATGTCTCTTGTCATTTCACGCGCCATGCCTCTGTTAGCGTATGCATCTGCGTTGTTTTTATCCATACTAACCGCTTTGTTAGCATAATCCAGCGCTTTGTCGTATTCCTTCTTTTTAAAGTATACACCTGATAAATTCGAAGCTGCAGGCGAATAATTAGGTTCGATGCTCAGTGCTTTTGTGAAATCTTTAATAGCATCATCCAATCTTCCCTGATTCATTTGAACCACACCCCGGTTATTATAAGCTAAATGAAAGTTAGCATCTACAGAAATAGCTCTGTTAAATGCGGCAAGGGCACCTGTAAAGTCTTTCATTTTACTTTTAGTGGTTCCTACATTATTTAGAACAAAGGCAAGGTTTGGATTTTTTTTCAAGGCTGCTTCGTAATCTGCAATTGCTTTGGGGTATTCTTCTTTCATACGGTAACAAGAACCCCTGTCATTAAGAGCATTAGCGTTATTCGGATCCAATTCTATGGTTTTCGAAAAGAACTTAATGGCCCCGTCATAGTCTCTTTGAAGAAAACGCAGAGTCGCAAAATTGTAATATGCTTTCGGATTGGAAGGATCTATCTGAATAGACTTTTCATAATCTTTTTCGGAGTTTACATAATCATTCAATCCTTGATAAGCCCGTCCTCTTTGAAAGTATGCTTTGGCATAATCCGCTTTCATATTGATCAGCTTGCTCAGTGTCTTTACACCATCACTGAATTTTTCTGCTTCAATCTCAGCAATTCCTTTGTTGTAGTAGGCTGCCGTAAAATTCTGATCAAAACTGATTGATTTGTCAAATTCTTTGATAGCATCAGTGTATTTCTTTTGAGAGAACAAAGCAATGCCTTTGTTGTAAGCTTCCTGACTATTTGCGATGGCCTGATTTTCTAAATTCAGTGCAGTGATCGAATCTCTGTAGGCTTGTTCTTCAGGGGTGAGATCTTCCACTTGCGCATAGGCCCCGATACAGGAGAGCAATACAATAGATAGTAATTTAGTTTTAAGTTGATTCACAGTTTGTGTTTTTGAGTTCGGTCGATCAATTTACAAACTTTGTTCCATAATGGGCAGATAAATTATCAACAACTCCAAAATTCTTAAATTAGACGCTTCAATAAAAAGTTAAAATGGCAAAAGAAGTATATATAGTAGATGGAATTCGTACGGCAATAGGGAATTTTGGAGGGACTTTGGCTCCTGTAAGAGCAGATGATCTTGGTGCTCTTGTGATGAAAGAACTGATGCAACGAAACCCGAATGTTGATCCGATGTTGATTGAAGACATCATTTTCGGATGTGCGAATCAGGCAGGAGAAGACAATCGAAATGTTGCCCGTATGTCAGGTTTACTGGCTGGACTACCCTATCAAATTGGAGGGGAAACGGTCAATAGATTATGTGCTTCGGGGATGGCCTCAACTATTAATGCCTCCAGAGCGATTAAAGATGGGGCGGGAGATATTTATATTTCAGGAGGTGTGGAACACATGACAAGAGGTCCGTGGGTGATTTCTAAAACTTCTACTGCTTTTGGGAGAGACGCTCAGATGTACGATTCTTCTTTCGGATGGAGATTTATCAATCCTAAAATGGAAGAGTTGTATGGTACGGACGGAATGGGAATGACTGCCGAAAATCTTGTTGAAAAATATAACATTGAAAGAGAAGCACAGGATCAATTCTCTTTGTGGTCGCAGCAAAAGGCAACTTTGGCGCAGGAAAAGGGAGTGTTTGCAGAAGAAATAGTTACTGTTGAAATTCCTCAAAGAAAAAAGGATCCCATTTTATTTTCTAAAGATGAGTTCATTCGCCCCGGAACGACTCTTGAAACACTTGCCGGATTGCGTCCTGCATTCAAAAAGGATGGAAGTGTAACAGCAGGAAATGCTTCCGGACTAAATGATGGAGCGGCAGCTTTATTGGTTGCTTCCGAAGATGCTGTTAAAGCAAATGGAATGAAGCCTTTGGCACGAATTGTAAGTGCAGCAATTGCGGGCGTGGAGCCAAGAATTATGGGGATCGGTCCCGTGTATGCAAGTGAAAAGGCGTTGAAAAGAGCTGGTTTGACCCTGGCGGATATGGATATTATAGAAATGAATGAGGCTTTTGCGGCACAGGTGCTTGCGTGTACCCGTGAGATGGGATTAGCTGATAATGATGAACGGATTAACCCGAATGGTGGTGCTATCGCACTGGGACATCCGCTTGGAATGACAGGAGCCCGGATATTACTTACTGCTGCAAGAGAATTACAAAGAACCGGGAAACGATATGCATTGGTTTCCATGTGTATTGGAGTGGGACAAGGGTATGCTACCATATTGGAACGGGCATAAAACCAACCAAACAATTGAAAATAACGTCTTTAAATCGATGAAATATACTTCAGTACTACTGGTTTTTTTAGTGATTACATTAGGTTGTAAGAAGAAAGATCTTACATGGGAAAGCGATTGGGCGGCTCCATTGGTAAGTGATACCTTATCACTTGAAAACCTTGTGAATGATTCAACCTTAGGAGTCTCAGGAGGGTTTTATGAGCTTAATATGAGACGATTATTGTTTGATCTGAATATTAACGACCTGCTTGAGATTCCGGATACTACGATTGTACAGGACTTTACAATAGCAATAGCGTCATTTGTAGCGAGTCCCGGATTTACATTTGTGAGTTCAACGGAAGAGCATCAAATAAATATTCCGGATGTTCAGTTAAAAAGTATTTCCCTGTCAAAGGGGTATGTTGATGTTCAGGTAAAAAATCCTATACCAACAACTGCGATATTCAAAGTGACTCTTCCCGGAGTAACAAAAGACGGGGTTACCTTTTCTGAAACTTATTCGGCACCTCCCGGTACGGACGCAAATCCGGGCGTAGTGAACAAAACTATTGACTTGTCAGGGTACACAATGGATTTAACCGGATCAACAGGTGCAGGATGTAATTTGTTGCTCTCAACGGTCAAGGTTTCCACAGCGAGCAATGGCCCTACTGTAACGATAACGGATCAGCAGGTAACTAAAGTGGAAGCGACTTTCAGAGATGTGGAAATTTATTATGCGAAAGGTTATTTCGGAAATCAGGTAATTGAAGAAATTGATACGGTGGGACTCGATATTCTGAATGGTTACGAAAGTGGCTATTTTGATATCGGAAATACAAGTCTGAAGTTTATTGTAGATAATGGAATAAAGGTTTCGGCCGATGCCAGGCTTAAAGGACTGACATCTTATAATAACCTGAACAATTCGATTGATTTGATTCATCCTCTGATCAATTCAAATTTGGTTATCAATCCGGCCAGTGGTTACTGGAACACTTTAACTCCTTCTGAAACAACTATAGAGGCAAATACGGGTAATAGTAATATTGAGAATTTTATAGAGAATCTGGGGAACAGCTACAAGGTGGATTATCGCGTGCAGCTTAATCCATGGGGTAATGTCTCGGGCTCTTCGGATGAGTATTTTCCGAACAGTAAATTTAGAATCTATCTGGAAGCCAATATGCCGCTGGTATTTGGGATGAATGATCTTGTTTTAAGAGATACTTTTGATCTCAATCTGAATCAGGAAGATAGTAAGGTGAAAATCAAAAGCGGGAAACTAATTCTGAACGCCGCGAATTCATTTCCATTGTCAGCGAAGGTTGATCTGTTCCTGATAGATGAGAATAATGCTTTGGTGGCACAGGTATCATCTTCAGAATTACTGCAATCCGGACTGTTTGGGGTAGTGGAAGCTCCCTATGCATTAAAAACAGCTCATTCTCAAATTGAATTTATACTGGATGATTCTGTTATCGGAAAATTGGACCAGATAAAACACGTTGTGGTAAGAGCGAAAATGAACACTACAGATCCCGTATCTTCAATGGATCAGCAGATTCAAATACCGGAACACGCTTATTTATCCCTGAAAATTCGTTCGGAATTTAAAACGAGCAACGCTTTATGAAAAGGTTAGCTGTAATAATTTCGTTGATCGTTAGTAAAGGGATTTTGAGTCAAACACTTCCCAATTATTATGATACCGTACCTCAGGGACAGGAAATCGTCCTTTATGGTAATATGGATTATTCTGCGAGTTCGATTTTTAGCGAAATGAGCAACAAATTCTACCTTGGAGGAGAGTTGACCAATGAGATGATTGATCGCTCGTTGGACAGACATAAGGCGGTTAACCGAATTGGATTTGACGGAACGGGAGAGTTGACATATAGAAATTATAAACCGCTTATAAAAAAACTGAATCTGGGTTATCAGGTCACTGCGGGCACCTATTATTTTGGCGGATTGCTCTATTCCAAAGATCTTTTTGATCTCGCATTTAATGGAAATGCAGGTTTTAAAGGTGATACTGCGGACTTTTCAGGGACAAAGTTTGCGTACACGGCTTTTCAGAAAATTGGTTTTGGACTTGTCTCAACCAAAAACAGATCCTCACTAAGTCTGAATGTATATAATATTCAGAACAGGGCAGATTTCAATTTGAGAAAGGCCCAAATGATCCAATCAACAGATATTGATACGATTACACTTGTAGGAGATGGTATGCTGAGTTTACCCTCGGGAAATCAGTTTAATCAGGGAATAGGAGTGGGGATTGATTTCACTTATTACATGCCTGTCACGTTTAAGGAGGGAGTTCCGTCATTTATTGAATTCCAGGTTAAAAATCTGGGAGTAGGATATATGTATCAGGACCAGAAATATTATCAGTTTGACACATCATTAACGTATAGTGGCTTTAGATTTAATGAATTGTTTGGAGACAAGGCAATAAACTTTGATTCTCTGAATGTACTGGATACAGTTGGAGTAGTTTCAACGAATCGGAATAATAGCTTTCTGCTGCCAGGGTTTATTCAGATTTCGAAGGTTGTTGATCAGTATGCAACATCTAAATTTCAAAGTTTTTTTGGTGTAAGGCTATACCCGACATTGAGTTATAGTCCCTTCATTTTTGCAGGTTTGGATTATAAGATAAATGATGTGCTGAGATGTGGAGCTAATGCATCTTACGGTGGTTTTTCGAGATTTAAAGGAGGTGTGTATCTGAATGCAAAGCTGAACAAAATTAACATAGGAATAGGTTCGGAGAATTTAAGTGGGTTTATCTCTCGAAAAGGAAGTGGAATTTCCGCAAATTGTAGAATATCATGCGTGTTTTAGTCATTTTTATTTTAATATACGGCAAGCTGGCTTATGGTCAGATTAACTTCTTTGAAGAATATTCCGGTGTAGGCAATGATTTTGGACAAGGAGTGGTGCAATTGGCTGATAGCAGCTATGTAATTACAGGAGCTTCAACATCTTTTTCGGGAGCTCAGACTGACGCCTTCCTTCTTTGTATTGATTCAACAGGAGCTTATAAATGGTCTACGTTTTTTGGCGGAGAAGAGGCTGACTGGGGAAGAAGAGTGATGCATGTTGAAAATGAAGGTTATTATGTTGCCGGATACTCGAATTCAAATGTTGGAAACGGATTCGATTTTTATCTCACAAAGACAGATACATACGGAATTGCGCAATGGCAAAAATTCTACGGTGGAACAGACTGGGAAAAAGTTTATGACGCTGCCTTAACCAGGGATACCGGAGTAATTATGGTTGGAGAGATTGAATCATCTGCTGAAGGTAAAGACGGTTGGATTGTAAGGACGGATAGAAATGGCGATACCTTATGGACACGAAAAATCAGTACTCCCGGAGATGATTTTATTACCAGTATAGATCAATGGAATGATTCTGTATTTGTAGCTGCCGGCCAGATTTATATCGCTGACTCATTAATGAATAAGGGATTGTTGTATTGCTTTAAAGACGATGGAACAGAACTATGGAGAGATACGGTAGGCCCGAATGGAAATTATTTTTACAATGATATTATTATACGACTGGATACTCTTCAGGGGGTAGGTGGTACCCGTATAGATAGTAATGATGACTGGGATGCCTGGAGAGTCAGCTATTTGTTAAATACGCAAACCATGTTTTATGACATCAATGAACATAATGACGGAGATGTTATTGGTAAAGGAATGGCGATTTACAACTGGGATGACAGCAGATATATGGGCTTAAGCCGAAAGGACCAGTTTTCGTTTCCTGATGGAGAGGATTTGCATTTTGCCCATCAGAACGTTTACATGTTCACAATATCGTCCAATACGGCCTGGGTAGCAAGAGACGGGCAAGACGAATTGGGGGAAATGATTTCAACAAGCGATGGAGGAGTAATGGCAGTTGGGTACACAAGTACAAGGGTAGGTGTTTCAAGTAATTGGGTCTTTGCCATGAAATTTGGTCCGAACAATGCTATCCCTTGGCAGGATGAGGTTGGTGCTGTGCTTCAGCTAGTAGGGCAGAAGGAACTCAACTTAATGGCGGGTATTAGTGTTTACCCGAACCCAATAAGCAATGAACTCAAGATTCGCTCTGAACAATTCCCGGATCTTTCTGGAAGAATTATTGATCTGACAGGTTCAATAATAAAAGAATTTACAGTCGAAAATCATGCGACTATCGGTGTGGAAGACCTGAACAGCGGTGTCTATATACTAGAATTAACGGAGCCTGATACAGGTGCTATGTATACGGAGAAGATTGTCAAACAATAATTCGTTTACCATTCGAAGGCCTCATCATTGAACCAATTTCCCTGAACACGTAGTGTTTGCTCGATTACGTCTCGGACGCAGTGCTTTCCCCCATTGAATGGAGATTGATAATCTGATATCGCTTTGATTTCCTGTGCTGCATCTTGCGGGCAGGCTGCAACACCAACCTTCTTCATTACGTGGTAGTCTGGGATATCATCCCCCATATAAAGAACTTCATCATCCTGAAAATCGTATTCAAGTTTCAATGTGTCATATACATGAAGCTTATTGCTCGATCCAAGGCATACCTGCTCAACTCCCAGACCTTCAAGTCTTTTTGCGACGGATTCCGAATTTCCTCCTGTAATAACCAATAAACGATAGTTTTTCTTTGCAGCATATTGGATTGCATAGGAGTCCCGGGAATTAAGAACACGGACGATTTCATCATTCAACAGGTAAACATCCCCATCGGTTAATACGCCATCAACATCAAATATGAAAGTAGATACCTTGCGAAGTTTTTCTTTATAACTGATCATTTGTTATATGTGTCTGTAATACTTTTGGATAATAAATAGTAGATGTCCTGATCAACACCCTTAAGACGATCCAGATGCGCTTGAATAGTTTGTTGATCATTTCTTCTTGCCGGTCCCGTTTGCGCAGTGTAAGGATCCGTTTCAATTGCTTTTTTTACGGTTTCTTCCAATAGAGGGAGAAGAAGCTTGAAATCAACTGAATTGGATGTCGCCAGAGCATCCGCTTTATAGATAAGGTGATTGACAAAATTGTTTACCCAAACAGCGCTCAAGTGGATGTTACTTCTGTTTTCAGGGGACGTAATCCGCACATGAGAGCTCAGTTTTTGGGCTAGTTTTATTAGTTGTTTCTGTAAGTCTTCTGTGTTGCCTTCTATCAGAAACGGAACTTTCCCAAGATCGATTTGGCGGTCAGCCGAAAATGTTTGCAAGGGGTAGAAAACACCATCGAATGACGAAGATGAAAATGTTCCTGATGTATGAACAACCGGAATTGAACTTCTGAATTTGTTGCGCACTTCCTCCAGGTTGTTATCCGAGATAGATACCAATATAAGATCACTCTCGGATTTAGGGATATCATTTAGATCAGTAGTCGCTTTCGAATGAACCTGTTGCGCAAGCTTTTGGGCATGACCCAGATCTCGACTCAGGATACCTGAAATGGTTATACCAACCCTATACAGATTATTGGCAAGATGTGTGGCTACATTTCCACTCCCGATTATAAATACCGACCTGATCTCATGCATGACAGGTCAAAGATAGTTTAGTTTGGAAATTTACTCACTTTCGTTGTTAGAATAAACAAGATTTCCTTTAATGATATCCACTTCTAGTGGTTTGGAAACCAGAAATTCTGTAAAGAATATCCCGGCAAGTTCTTCAATTGTACCATAGTCCACAGGCTCAAAGAAATAAACTTCAACTATTCCGTTTTCATTTTCATCTGTGAAATTGACTTTAAACACTCCTTCTTTGAGCAGGTAGCGTTCCTCTATGTCAATCATTTGGTCACTGGTAAGATGAGCCTTCTGAGTAATCTTACATACGTGAGCACTTTTGTTGTTTGCTACTATTTCGTATCTGGCTTGTTCATATACTTGCTCCGGATTCGTTTGACCGAAAGTGGTGAAGGAAATAAATGAAACAATTATTATAAGAGCTTTCATATTTTATTTTTTAATAAGTTTTTGTACTTGCTCAAATCCGGATTCATCGCTTAATTTGATGAGGTACATTCCTTTGGAAAGATCGTCTGTTTTTAGTTGACGAATCGTAAGGCCCTTGATGTCAAACAGACTTTCCGTAGAAATAGTTTTTCCATCCAGAGTCATCAGATACAACGTTGCATTTCCATTAAGTTTTTCAGTATTAATCTCTACAAACACTGATCCTTCTGTAGGGTTTGGATAAATGGACTGGATACCAGGAGTATTCATTTCACGATTAAGACTGATCGTTTCACTTGTTTGGAATTGACCATCAACATCATATTGAACCAAACGATAGTAAACGTTACCGTTTCTTACATCCTGATCGGAGAAGTAATAGTTAATAGGGTCCTGAGAATTACCAGCTCCTTTAACTTTTCCTATTTCAATGAAGTCTTCTCCTTCAAATGAACGTTCAATACTGAAGTAATCGTTGTTCTTCTCCGTAGCTGTTTTCCATAATAGAACATTTTCAGTTTCTCTGGAAACAACACTGAAATCAACCAATTCTACAGGAAGAATAATATTGGTTGCAGTCCATCCACTTATTGTAAAGGCACAATTATCACCTGCGTTTCCATCTACCATAAGGAGGTATTGATTACCTATAGTCAATCCCGTTGCAGTTACAGTACCCAATGTCAAATCTCCCGGGTTGTAACAGTTGGACATTGACGTAAATGATGAACAACAACCGCTTCCATCATAGGTTACATCATACACCTGCATTTGTACCCCCCAATTGTTCACACAGCTGCTAACATCCGTAATTGTGAATGTCTCAGTAGTGCTTAATGCTGTAAATTGATACCAGGAGTTATTTTCTACGGAACCGCAGAATACACTTCCTGAGTTTCCTGGAGTATCTGCCGTATAATAATCGTAGGTAGTTGAAGTCCAACTTCCGGGTCCTTGTGTCAGAGTCGCAGGGTAAGGACAGTAATCCTCGGTTTGTGAACTGATTCCACACGGCCCGATTTCAGTAACGCAAATGTTAAAGTTTACTGCCTGACCTCCCGTTGAAGTATAGGTGTATACACGAATAAAATAAGTATTTCCAATTGTCAGACCACTTACCTGTCCGCTATTTGGATCGCTACAGAGTAAGGCAGCTCCCGGAGATCCGCATGATCCACCATAAACCGAGAAGTACATATCTGATACGGTACCTGATATTGATGAGAGGTCTACCTGAACGTCAGTAGAAGTTGCTACAAATTGATACCAAACATCATCATCAGCAGTACCGTAACAATCATTCGTTTGTGATGAGGTAGTTGCAGCGGTAATTGTCCCTGCTGTCGGACTACATGTTGATGTAATTGGTGTTTCAGTTAGTACGGTTGCATTGGAGCATTCATCATTTGCCGGAGGCGGAGGGCATGCTGTAATAGCAATGTCAAAAGGTGTGCATTGAGGGCTTGGATAAGTCGAAATGGTCAAATAGTAAGTTGTTCCAGCTGTTACAGTGTATCCGTTCAAGATGGGATTCCCGGAAGAATTCGTTGCACTCGCCAGACAGTTTACGATTGCATCATTTGGACAAGCATCGGTAAGGAACATCCCTACGTAGGTATCCGTATTACTTAAAGCAATTTGAATACATTCCGTCGTTGTTGGAGTGTATTTTATGACAATATCATCCCCATTCATATAAGAACTTCCACAGGCATTGCTTGAAGAGTAATCATCACCAAAACCGCAGGTTGTAAGTCCGGTTTGCGAATAATATGTGGTATTAACCGTGATATCTCCGCACGATCCCGGAGGTGGACACGCTGTTATAGCGATATCAAAGGGGGTACACTGCGGACTCGGATAGGTCGATATCGTTAGATAATAGGTTGTACCGGCAGTAACACTCAGCCCTGATATAGAAGGGTTTCCTCCTGACGCCGTTGCACTCGTGATACAGGTAACACCAGCCGCATCTGGACAATTATCAGTAACAAAAATACCTACCCATGTGTCAGTATTAGTTAAAGCAATATTTACACATTCTGTTGTTGTTGGAGTATAGGCGATAACAATATCATCCCCATTCATATAAGAACTACCACAGGCATTGCTGGAAGAATAATCATCTCCAAAGCCACAGGTTGTAAGTCCGGTAGCAGAATAGGTTGTTGAATTAATGATCATGTCCGCACAAGGAGCGGCTGTACTCTCATAAACACAGATTGTACCCGACATACTAGCTGTGTTTGTACCACTTTGACGATGAACCTGAATATAGTAAGTGGTTCCTACCGAAGTAGCAAGTGTAACACTGGCAGTGGTACCACTTAACTGATAATCACAAGCTAACTCCGTACCTCCTCCACAAGCAGACCAGACTGCCAGGGCTCTATCCTGGTTACCTGTTAAATCAATTGCAGTGCTTGTTGAAGTTGCAACGAAAGAATACCATCCGTCATCTCTGTTACTTCCTGCAGCACATGAACTTGTTACTAATCCTCCATTGGCGAAAGAGCCTGCCATGGTGTAACTAATTGTACTACAGCTTGCCCCTACAGTTAGACTAGGGACTCCCGTACATGCATCAGATGGATTTTGACCAAATGAGATATAGTGAATTGAAACAATTAATAGTGTCCAAAGGACTTTGGAATAGTTCATGACGTAGGTAATATTAATTTAGTCGGTCGCTAAGGTAATATTAACTTACGGTTAAATCAAAAATAAATCCAACAATTGACTGTTTACTAGTGTTTATCGATTATTTCCCGTGGCACTGTTTGTATTTCTTCCCACTTCCACAAGGACAAGGGTCATTTCTACCTACTGTTTTTTCAACTACTACAGGTTGTTGTTTCGGAGCGGCTTGTGCAGCAGAGTTTTGCATAGCTTCCTCGTATCCGGATCTGATGTCTTCCACAGGAACTTCTACCATCGCCTTACTGTAATTGCTTTGCTCAGTTATATGCTGCTTTGTCTCGTGAATTTCTTCGCTAACTTCTATATCCAGACGCATTAACAACTCAGTTGTTTCAGCATTCAATCGGTTTAACATCGTTTTAAACAACTCGAATGATTCCAGTTTGTATACCAATAGAGGGTCTTTTTGCTCGTATTGAGCATGACCAACTGCAGAACGAAGATCATCCATCTCTCTCAAGTGTTCCTTCCACTCATTGTCAATCTGGTTCAGGGTAATGTTGCGCTCGATTGATTTGGAAATTGTTTTTCCTTCCGAATCATACGCCTCTTTCAGGTTAACTACGATCTGCATTTCTCTGCGTCCGTCAGTAAGTGGAAGAACAATATTCTGATATCTGTCAGACATTGTCTCATGCACATGTTTGATCTGAGGAAGTGCACGGGAACGAATCTTTTCGTTCTTGCGATCATATTGCTCCCGTACGGAATGATATACCTTTTCAACGACAGTATTGTCATCCAGTTGAGCGAATTCAGTTTCTGTTACAGGAGACTGAACACCGGCAACTCTCAATAATTCGCTTTCGAACGTTACAAATGATTGTTTTCCGTGCGACATTACTATAGAGTCTGCCAGATCATAGAACATATTGTCGATGTCAATGTCCATTCTGTCTCCAACTAAGGCATTTCTACGTTTTTTATAGATCGCCTTACGTTGCGCATTCATAACATCGTCATATTCCAGCAGGCGTTTACGCATACCGAAGTTGTTTTCTTCTACTTTTTTCTGCGCTCGCTCAATAGATTTGGACACCATGCTATGCGTGATCACTTCACCTTCTTTCAAGCCCATACGGTCCATAAGTTTGGCAATTCGCTCAGAACCAAATTTACGCATCAGGTCATCTTCCAGTGAAACGAAGAATTGAGATGATCCCGGATCTCCCTGACGTCCGGAACGACCTCTTAACTGACGGTCAACCCGTCTTGAGTCGTGACGTTCCGTACCAATGATAGCCAAACCTCCGGCTTCTTTTACTCCGGCTCCAAGTTTAATATCCGTACCACGACCAGCCATGTTGGTGGCAATTGTTACGGCTTGCGCCTGCCCGGCTTCAGCAACGATTTCTGCTTCTTTTTGGTGGTATTTGGCGTTGAGGACGTTGTGCTTAATGCCTTTCATTTTAAGCATACGCGACAACAACTCGGAAATTTCTACGGTAGTTGTACCAACCAGCACAGGGCGTCCCTGATTTACCAGTTTTTCAATTTCTTCGATAACAGCAGTAAACTTCTCACGTGCCGTCTTATATACCATGTCGTTTTGGTCGTTACGTTGAATTGGCTTATTCGTAGGAATAACAACCACGTCCAGGTTATAAATATCCCAGAATTCTTTCGCTTCCGTTTCAGCAGTACCGGTCATCCCCGATAACTTGTGGTACATTCTGAAATAATTTTGCAGCGTAATGGTGGCGTAAGTTTGTGTAGCAGCTTCTACCTGTACATTTTCCTTCGCTTCGATCGCCTGGTGTAATCCGTCTGAGTAACGGCGACCTTCCATAATACGCCCCGTTTGCTCATCTACAATCTTCACTTTTCCTTCCAGAATCACATATTCCACTTCTTTTTCGAATAGTGTATATGCTTTCAATAGTTGGTTGACAGAGTGAATACGCTCTGATTTGATACTATACTCCCGGATTAATGAATCTTTTCTCTCCTGGAATATTTCCTGAGGAAGGTTTTCTTTTTCTAAAGTTGCAATTTCAGAACCAATGTCCGGCATGATGAAGAAATCGCGATCTTCATTTCCGGAGATAAGATCAATACCTTTATCTGTAAGTTCGCTTGTGTTATTTTTCTCATCGATCACACAGAATAGCTCTTTATCGATCTTTTTCATTTGTTTCCCTTGCTCCTGCATGTAGAAATTTTCTGTTTTCTGCAGGTGAGCCTTAATCCCGGGTTCAGACAGGAATTTGATTAATGCCTTATTTCGAGGCAAACCACGGTGAGCACGTAACAGAGCAATACCACCATCCTCGAGCATTTGTTTTGCGTCTTTACCGGCACTCACTTCATCTGTGATTACAGTAAGTAACTTCTTGGCATCTGCAAGACATTGAGTTACATATTTTCGTTGAGCCGCAACGATGTCTTCAACTCTCGGCTTCAATTGATAATACTCATGTTCATCACCGCGAGGAGTCGGACCTGAGATGATTAACGGAGTTCTCGCGTCATCAATTAACACGGAGTCGACCTCATCGATGATCGCATAATGATGCTTTTGCTGAACAAGGTCATCCACGCTTCCTGCCATGTTGTCACGCAGGTAATCAAAACCAAATTCATTATTCGTTCCAAAAATGATGTCACACTTATATGCTCTTCTTCTTTCATCCGAATTAGGGCGATGTTTATCAATACAGTCAACACTTAGACCATGGAATTGATATAATGGCCCCATCCATTCGGAGTCACGTTTTGCAAGGTAGTCGTTCACTGTTACTACATGTACCCCTTTTCCGGATAGTGCATTTAGATAAACAGGTAAGGTTGCAACAAGTGTTTTTCCTTCCCCCGTTTGCATTTCGGCAATATTTCCTTTGTGGAGTACTGCACCTCCCATCAATTGCACGTCGTAATGGACCATTTCCCATTTTACCTGAGCTCCAGCAGCTGTCCACTCACTATGCCATACTGCCTGGTCGCCATCTATTGTAATTCCATCAGGTCTTGACGCAGCAAGATCTCTATCAATGTTTGTGGCAGTAACGCGAAGTTCTCCATTTTCTTTCCATCTGCGTGCAGTTTCCTTTACTACTCCAAAGGCTTCCGGTAGAATTTGCTCTAACAATTCCTCGATTTTGTCATCGATAGCTTTTACCTGCTTATCAATTTTATCGAACAGATCTTCTTTCTCATGAACAGGCAGATTTACGTCAGCAGCCCTCTCATTCAGGCTTTTCAATTCATTTTCAAGTTCCTTTGTACCTTCCCCGATTATTTTTTTAAACTCAGTGGTTTTAGCTCTCAGTTGGTCGTCGGAGAGTGACTTAAATGATTCGAATGCTGTGTTCGCCTTATCTATAACTGGTTGGTATTCTTTTCGGTCTTTAGACGATTTATCCCCCAGTATGGTTTTTAGAATGTTAGAGATCATGTTTATCTACTTTAATAACAGAGCGCGTAAAGTTAACAAAACGTACCTTATCCGCTATCATATTTTGATAGGGCTTTTGTCATAAATCATTCCAAACAAAAAATTCTGACAATTTGACAAAATTAATGAGTTTGCATACTGATCGGATTAAACGGTTTATCTTTGCGCCATGCATGAAAAGATTTTAATCCTCGATTTTGGTTCTCAATACACGCAGCTTATTGCCAGAAGGGTTCGGGAACTTAATATTTATTGTGAAATCCATCCCTGGAATAAGGTGCCTGAATTATCAGGAAACCTGAAGGGGGTGATATTGTCAGGAAGTCCATTCTCAGTTAGAGATGAGAACTCTCCCAGGCCGGATCTGGAAGCTATCAAAGGGAAACTACCATTATTAGGTGTGTGTTTCGGAGCGCAGTATTTGGCTCATAATTTCGGAGGGGAAGTACTTCCGTCGAGTATCAGAGAATATGGACGTGCCAACTTGTCTTATGTAGATGATCAACATCCCTTAACGAAAGGAATGTCACAGCATTCTCAGGTGTGGATGTCGCACGGAGATACCATCAAGGTTATTCCGGATAATTACACGGTTATAGCAAGTACACACGACGTTCATGTTGCCGGATATGCGATCGAAGGTGAATCCACTTACGGGATTCAATTCCACCCTGAAGTTTATCATTCAACGGAGGGAACCATGTTGTTGAAGAACTTTTTAGTTGATATCTGCGGATGTAGTCAGGATTGGACACCTGCAGCATTCGTTGAAGAAACGGTAGCGGACTTGAAGGCTCAGTTGGGAAGCGATAGCGTTATTCTGGGATTATCAGGAGGAGTGGACTCATCTGTAGCGGCTGTTTTGTTGAATAAAGCGATAGGAGAGAATCTACACTGTATTTTTGTTGATAACGGACTATTGAGAAAGAATGAGTTCAATGCGGTTTTGGATTCATATAAAGGCATGGGGTTAAATGTAAAAGGTGTTGATGCCAGTCAACGTTTTTATGATGCTCTTAAAGGGTTGACGGACCCTGAAGCGAAACGTAAAGCAATCGGGAAAGTCTTTGTGGATGTTTTTGATGAAGAATCGAAACTGGTAAAAGACGCGAGATGGCTGGGACAGGGAACTATCTACCCGGATGTGATTGAATCAGTTTCAGCATCAGGCGGACCGAGTGCTACGATCAAATCTCATCATAATGTAGGAGGCTTACCGGATTATATGAAGCTGAAGGTAGTAGAGCCTTTAAAACTGCTGTTCAAAGATGAAGTAAGAAGAATAGGACGTTCATTGAATATTGATGAGGCAATTTTGGGCAGACATCCTTTCCCTGGCCCGGGATTAGGAATCAGAATACTGGGTGAAGTGACTGCAGACAAAGTAAGAATCCTTCAGGAAGTTGACCATATCTTTATTTCTTCATTGAAAGAAAGTGGTTTGTACGATGATGTATGGCAGGCAGGTGCAATTTTCTTACCTGTTCAAAGTGTCGGAGTTATGGGAGACGAGAGGACCTATGAAAACGCAGTAGCACTAAGAGCTGTGACCTCTACGGATGGTATGACTGCTGATTGGTGTCATTTGCCGTATGAGTTTTTGGCAAAGGTTTCGAATAAGATCATCAATCAGGTAAAAGGGATTAATCGGGTTACCTATGATATCTCCTCTAAACCGCCGGCAACAATTGAGTGGGAATAATCAATGGCACGCGAATTGTAAATTGAATTTGCGTAATTTTGAATCATGATCAGAAATTTACTCAGCGTATTATTCGTACTAAGTACTGTTATTTTATTCGCACAACCTGGAGTAGCACCGATTAAAACAATCGGAGGAAAAAAATACTATATCCATAAAGTTGAGGCAGGAAATACATTGTATGGTTTACAGCGTACCTATGGAGTTGCGATAGAAGATATCGTAAAGGCGAATAGCGGAGAGTTGGATGGAGGACTGAAAGTAGGCCAGGAAATTAAAATTCCGGTTGCAGAAGAGCTTACAGAAGTTGAGGTTGTTGAGACTTCGGATTATAAGGTAAAAGGAGGAGAGACACTCTACGGTATTTCAAGGAAATTTAATACCACTGTAGATGAGTTGATAAAATTGAATCCGGGAGTCGAAAATGGGATTTCCAAAGGACAGATTATAAAAGTTCCCGGTAAAGCTATCGATGAACCCGAAGAGGTTGTTGAAGTCGATGAAGTAACAACGCCAAATCCATTTGTAGTAGAGGAGAAGGAAACCGAACAGGTGAAAGTTGTCTTTAATGACTCCATTGTGGAGCATAAGGTTCTCGATCACGAAACCATGTACAGCATTTCCAAACGTTATATGGTTTCAGTGGAAGAATTAATGAAATTTAATAACCTGAAGTCGACCTCCATAAATCCGGGTCAGGTTATCCGGATTCCTCTTAAACAGGAGAGAATCGAACGGGTAACAATTAAGGAAGTTCCTCCTTCATACAATCCGGAAGGTAATGGTGAATTGGTTTTTGACCGTAAAGAGCGATACAAAATAGTTGTATTGGCGCCATTCTACCTTGATTATGGTGCGGGTTATTCGGAATATGTGTCAAATATGGCGACTCAATTTTATATGGGGACGCAAATGGCATTGGATTCATTACGAAAAAAGGGCCTTGATGCGGATGTATATTACATCGATACAAAAAATGATTCTTCGCATGTTGCATCTGTGTTGAAGAGTGACCAGATGGCAGGGGCCGATATTATCATTGGTCCGTTCTTCCCGAAGACACAAAGAATGGTTGCGGCATACTGTAAGACGAATAAGGTTCGTATGATAGTACCTGTGTCAATACCATCAGAAGTGCTTCGGGATAACAGGTTGATTTATAGTACGGTTCCGGATGATGAAACGCTTATTGCATATACGGCGCAGTATCTGGCTACCCACGAGAAAAAGGCGAATATTATTCTGGTTCAGGTCACTAAGGAAAAAGATAAGGCACTTTACGAAAAGTTCAAGGCAACGTATCAGTCTCTTGCAGCCAAAAACGGCTCGCCTGCGCTCAAGGAATCAAGTACGGATAATGTGAAGAATTACATTATCAGAGGTTCAAAAAACATCTTTGTTGTACCTACAAATGACAAGAATACGGCAATGAAATTCATGAATACACTGAATAAATCAGCTTTCAGGGCTAAGTCTGATGAACTGGTTATTTATGGTACAAAGGACTGGATGGATTTCAATGATGTCAATGGCATTTACCGGGAGAAGTTCAATTTTCATTTTTTGACAAATACTTACCTGAACTATGATGACGAATATGTGATGGAAACAAATCGCAAATTCAGAGTAAAATTTAACACGGACCTCTCCAAAATGGTTGCTCAGGGATATGACATCATGTTGTATACAGGGCTGAATTTATTATTGGAAGAGCAAACGATTCATCTACTGATGAATAAGTTCGATTTTGAGCAGTCAGGTGAATCAGGAGCCTATATAAACAAAGATTACTTTGTGCTGGAGCAGGAAGAATTCGAGTTGATCGATCAGCAAACGACAGGTAATGGATCGAAATAATATTGCCCAATCATTTAAAGAATTACAGGATCATATTTGTGCGCGTCTTGAAACGATAGATGGGGCAGGTAAATTTATTGAAGACCTTTGGTTTAGAGAAGGTGGCGGCGGTGGTCGAACCAGAGTTTTCAAAAAAGGAAATCTGATTGAGAAAGGTGGAGTGAACTTTTCTGAAGTAATGGGAGACGTAACTTCGGGAATGAGGCAGGGGATGGGAATTGATGCTGATACTTTTTTTGCAACAGGCGTTTCTATCGTATTGCATCCCGAAAGTCCGCTTGTACCGATCATCCATATGAATGTGCGTTACTTTGAGCTCTCAAACGGCGAATTTTGGTTCGGTGGTGGAATAGATCTGACCCCGCATTATATTGTGCCTTCTAAGGCAAAAGAATTTCATTTGGATTTAAAATCCATTTGCGACAAATATGACCTATCCTTTTATCCGGAATTTAAAACCTGGGCTGATGACTATTTCTTTTTGCCGCATCGAAATGAAACAAGGGGAATAGGGGGAATATTTTTTGATCATAAAAAACCAAATGAACAACTTTCAAAAACTGATCTTTTGAATTTTTGTCTGGATCTTGGGAGGGAATTCCCTGAAATATATGACAGGCAGTCAAGAGAGTTCAGAGAAGAAACCTTCTCGGATGATCATAAAAACTGGCAAAACATCCGTCGTGGTCGCTATGTTGAGTTTAATCTGGTAAATGATCGGGGTACAAAATTCGGATTGGTCTCCAACGGAAGAACCGAATCCATTCTAATGAGTATGCCTCCTGTTGCCGAATGGGAATACATGAATACTCCATCTATTGGTAGCGAGGAAGAACAAACACTTCAATTGCTAAAAAAAGGGATTGACTGGGCTAACTTTTAGTCTTTTTTTCTTCTGACAAGATTCGAAAAACTGAGCAATACAGTCAATATAATAGCAGGGTAGTAGGTGTATCCGCTTATCATTTCGTAGATGGTGGATGATTCCTTTATCTCCGGCTCTGCGATCAGCATTCCCTGATCTTTTTCAGTTCTCAGTTCGGCAATATTTCCATTCTTATCAATTACCGCAGATATTCCGCTGTTAGAACCTCTTAAGATCCATGTTCTGCTTTGTATGGCGATAGGAACATTAGCGTACAGATATTCATAGGATCCTGTAATTGACGGGTTCCAGTATTCATTTGCCATTACAACAATAAAAGCCGATTCTTTTGCTTTTTCAGCCATGAATTGAGGAAAGATACTTTCATAGCATAGAATCGGAGTGTAACTTACGGATCGGCTTAAAGGATGTAACTCTGTGCTTTTTTCATAGTTCGAAGTCATTGTATTTGATCCTACAACATCGGTTAGTTTCTTAAAGAAGGGAAAGGTGCCCAGGTAAGGTATACGCTCCTGAAACGGGATAAATTTTTCCTTGGAGCGCAGGTACAGTCTTCCGTCCGAATGGATACTCACAGCAACATTATGCCCGGTGTAGTAAAGGTTCAGATTCTTATTCAAATCAGCATAAGGATTATCCTGTCCCTCATTCGCTACGGAAAATCCGTATCCACCTGTTACAAGTGTCAGATCTTCGAACTCACTGATTTTTGTTTTTATGTCGTTACATGCGCGACTATTTTGCAGATTGGACAGCCAATCTAAATTGGAAATTAAAGTTTCCGGCCATACAAGTAGTCTGATATCAGGATTTTTTTGAAGTCCCGGTTGAGATAATTGCCACAATTCATCAACGATCATCGTAGGTTTGAAATGATACTTTTCATTGTACGTTTCTCTGTATGAGTGCAGTATACCTACTTTTGCACGGTCTTTATTGTAGTCTCTGATTAACAGGGGTGAAATGATAAAGGGAAGAACGAATCCAATAAATAACAGCACTGATGGTTTGATCGGTCTTTTTTCAAAAAGTCGATCAAGAAATAATGATAAGGTATAAGCAAGTATCAGAATAAGCAATGATCCCCCTTCAATACCGATAAATTCATATATCTGGATCAATGAAGGCCATTCTCCGAGTCCGATTCCCAGTGTAAAAAATGGTTGTGCAAGAACCCAGTTTTGAGAAATAAATTCGAAAGTAATCCAGGAGCCGATAAAAAATACTCCGGCATATTTTCTGGACTTACTCAATCCGATCATTGATGGAAGCATTATGATGCTGAACATCGTGCAGTCAATGAATAACGAAACAAAAAGTGTTTTAGGGGAAGAGGCATAAAGCCATCGACTTGCTAAACCCACCCAAATCATGCGAAAAATGAAGAGCGTGTAGAACGATCTGAATAACATCATTTTTTTACCGGATGAGGAGTAATGTTTAGGAGCAAATAATAATAGAGCAATGGCGAATACTAAAAAAGGAAAAATAGAAATTGTTGGCCATCCGAGAAACATTAAAATTCCGGATACTACAGGAAGAAGAAAGGGGTATTTGAGTAATTTGTCAAAGAGTAGTTTTTGTTAATACAATGTTAAGGCAACCTTCTCTTCATAAGTACGTTAATAGTTACAAAGTATAGAACTTTTTTAGATTTTAACTAAATTCGGAATCTAAATTAGTTAACCTAATTACTTACTACATATGAGAAATGCTAATCTGTCTCTGTTAATATTGATTCTGGTTACGGTAGTGTCTGCCAGATTACAAGCGCAAATTTCCCCTGATGTAAATAATGCGCAGCAATTTGTTACTGAAGTTTTTGCTGATTGTCCCGAGTATCAGAATCAGGAGCAATATGATCGCGGAGCTGAAATTCTTTCAAGAATCCGAATACATGAAGTAAATCTGGGGGAATACCCTGAGTGCAAGAAATTGTCGGAGTGTGATTTACGTGATAAGTGTAATACTTCATTAACTTATGATCTTTCGGATTTTTCTGTTCAAACATTTAACCCGCTTATTTACAGGTTGAAATTTTATTCGGATCAATCGGAGTATTATCGTATTGATGGTAAA
>QKAV01000097.1 GCA_003247185.1 Crocinitomicaceae bacterium | reverse complement strand
CTTAGCAATCCAACTTAATCGTTTTACTAAAATGGTTTAGTAAACGGTTTATGTCTTTAACCTGAAATACATTTCATTCATTCTAGCGTCCAATTTTAGAAACATTTTGGTAAAATACCGCTTTACTTAACCGTTATAGCGTTGTAAATTCGCCGCGTTCGACTGAAAAAAATACTACTATGAGAATATACTTTACTACTTTATTATTTCTTGTTATCACACGATTCTTATTCGGTCAATGTAGCTTTGATGGCAACCAAACAAATGGCGGAACTCTCTCCCCTACAAGTGGCTACCAAACGGTATCGAATGTTTTCAACGGACAATATTTTCCGGTAAATGTAACGTGTGGAAATCTCTACAATTTTAATTTCTGTACCAATGGAGGATCCGCAAGCTGGGATACCCAGATTACCGTTCTGGCTACTGACGGAACAACAAACCTCGCCTATAACGATGATAACTGTGGGCTGCAATCTAATGTCTCTTACACAGCGAATTCAAATACAACCGTGTATGTTCTTATAACTGCCTTCTACTGCAATCTGGACGGATCAAACACCGGTGCTACTTTAGCATACAATGTTACACCTGTTTCGTACAATCCGGCTTTCACCCTAACTGCCACATCCTGTGGCTCGGCCAACGCCACGATTACAGGCGATACAGGTGGTACTTTCTCCTTTAACCCGATTCCGGGAGACGGAGCGCAAATAAATGCTTCAACAGGGCAGATTACAAATGGAACAGGCGGAGCTAGTTATACCGTACAGTATACCCTGGGGTGCAACACTTCATCCACCCAAAATGTAACTCTTCCTTCAGGAGGAAACCCGTCCTTTACCCTAACAGCGTCCTGTGGGGGAGCAACAGCTGCGATCACAGGTGATAACGGTGGTACGTTCTCCTTCAATCCGGTTCCTGGTGACGGAGCACAAATAAATGCCTCTACAGGACAAATCAATAATGCAACTGCAGGGAATGGTTATACCGTTCAATACACCGTCTGCGGAGTTAGCTCCACTCAATCCGTAACCGTGCTGACCGACAATTGTTTCAATTTAAACGGAAATGCAACCTATATCAATGTTTCCGGGGAACAGTGTATTCAGCTAACGGCTGAGGTGAACAACCAAACCGGATGCTCGTGGAATACGAATACAGTAGATTTTAGCCAGGGATTCTCTTTGACGCTTGACTACTATTTTGGCAATAACATCAATGGAGCAGATGGGAATACCTTCACCTTTCAGCCAAGTTCATCCTCTGCATGCGGACAAAATGGAGGACAATTGGGAGCAGGAGGGCTTGCTAATGCGCTATCTATAGAATTCGATACCTACGACAACGACAATCCTTCACATGTCTATGATATGTCCTGCGATCATATCGCTGTGGAAATCGATGGGAACATGCAAGGTCCGGGAGCTCCGTATGCGGGTCCGGTTTGTGCAAAATCAAATGGCGGCAACATTGATGATGGCGGAACCTATCAGGTGATGATCAATTGGAATCCGGTAACTCAAACGCTGGACATTTATTTTGACGGAAATCTGCGTCTTTCTACCTCAGGAGACTTCGTGAATACAGTATTCGGGGGGCAATCAAATGTGTACTGGGGAGCAACATCCGCAACAGGAGGACTGAACAATCAACAATACTTCTGCCCAAGTACGGTTGTTGTATTACCGGTTGAACTCACAACTTTCGGGTCCGATTGTTCTGAAAATAACACTCATTTGTACTGGGAAACTGCAACAGAATACCGTTTTGACAAATTTGAGATCGAGTATTCGGAAGATGGAATGTTGTACCATTCACTGGGTGACATAGATGCTGTTGGTAATACATTGTCCGCTCAATATTATGAAAAGACCGTTGAAAGCTCAGCTCACCCCAGGTTATACAGATTGAAAATGATTGATGACGACGGAAATTACACTTACTCATCTGTGATTATGGGAAATCAATGTATAACGAACGAATCCTTATTTACAAATCAGTACACTTTGGCTAATCAAATCTATTTTGAATTTGCAACGCCTGTCAATTATATCATATATAATATGTCCGGGCAAATTATTGATCAGTCCAGTCAGGCAACAAATAGCCTGCAAATGGAAAGCACCTCTTATGCTTCAGGCATTTATTATATTCAGGTCAGCGCTCCTAATATCGGAACTGAGGCCCGCAAAATCGTTCTCAATAATTAGTGCGATTCTCTTGCGATAAATTCACATGGAAGAATGAAATGTTCTCCCGGTGCTTTGGTTTCTTTCAGACGAGACGCCAAACGTTCTACAGTTTGCACGGCAATCTCCTTAACAGGTTGACGTAATGCAGAAATAGGCGGATTCATGTAAGCAAAACTCTCATTATCATCAAATGAAATGATCCGCACATCTGCCGGAATAGAAACATTTGCATTTTTCAGAGCACTCAAAGCCGGCAGCGTACACAGATTATTCAATGTCAGGAAAGAGTCCGTTCCCTTTTTCAATTCTTCTTTAATCACCATATCAATTTCGCCCTGCACTGAGCTGAGATCGATATAATCAAAAGGAATTCCTTCTGCTTCACATGCTTGTTTTGTTCCTTCTATGCGATCCTGAATAGTTGAAACATTAGCCGGAGACGGAACCAAAGCAACAAGTCGTTTAGGTTTCTTTGTAAATGCCTTTATGAGTTTCTGAGCTTCATGCATATTATCAACCCCAATAAAATCCGCATTTTCATCTCCCGGACGATCTGTAAAAACAACCGGAATATGAGTTTCTATCAGAATCGGTATAAGCTCTTTTATGTTATTTCCCGGGGCGATGATCATTCCATCGATATTGCGTTGAATTAACTCACGCATGAGTTCCTTTTCCAACTCAACATCATCATTCGTATTAACAATAAATGTATTGTACCCCAGATCATATAATTTTTCCTGTACAACTTTACTGATTTCCGCATAGAACGGATTAGAGATGTCCGGTAATACCAAACCAACTGTTTTTGTTTCCCCCTGACGAAGACTCTTCGCAAAGAAATTTGGCACATAAGACATTTCCTTCGCCTTCTCCTTGATCAGACGCTGCTTTTCTTTACTGATATTGAACTGGTCACCTTTTCCGTTTAACACAAAAGAAACCGTTGCTTTAGAGACATTCAAGGCCTTTGCAATATCATTCAGTGAAGTTCTTTTACCCTTTAAGTGGGCAGGTATTTCTTTTTTCATCTCGTCAACAAGTTACAAAAAAAATCAACGTTAACTACTTAGGTAATTTAGCTCTCATCGCAGCATATTCCGTTGCATAAGTCTCTCTACCGGTACAACCCATTGTAGTTGCATTCAATTCAAAATTCTCAATTCTATTTCCCGGATCAGGGTGCGTGCTCAGGAACTCCGGCACTCTTGTTCCTCCCATCTCTTCAATCTTCTTAAAGAAGCCTGCTCCACCTGAAGCAACATAATCCGTCGGACACAAATATTCAACTGACTTTTTATCTGCCTCCGTTTCATGATTTCTGGAAAACTTCAATCCTACCAGTGCTCCGGTTACTTGTTTAATAGCAGCGCGATCTCCGGCGATCACATCTAATAAAACCTGTACTCCGAACATTTGTGTCATGGTGCGGGTAGAATGACGCATATCCGCATGTGCCATTTCATGTCCCATAACTCCTGCCAGTTGAGACTCATCATCCAGGAATTTTAAGATCCCTGTGTAGATGTAAATATACCCCCCGGGTGTACAAAATGCATTAAGTGTACTGTCATCATGAATTATTCTCAATCTCCAACCGAAATCTTCCTTAAAATCCAATAGATCAGTATTCAGAATCTTATTTCGCACTTTATAGATGTACTGATATACATCCGGATATTGCGTAGAGTCCAAAAGAGGATAAGTTGCAGGATCCGAATCGATTTCTGCCGCTACCTGAGCGCCAAGCGAGATATCATCCTGAACTGAAAATATATTAAACCCTTTTCCTTTATTCTTTTCATTGATCACTCCACATGCTGCGAAAAACACAGTAACTGAAATAAAAAGCGCGAACTTTCTCATAATCTACTATCTATAAAAATAAACAACTCCAAACGTAACAATAAATCCGACAAACCACCCCACAAGTACTTCAAGCAGTGTGTGTTTACCCAAAAAAACTCTTGCAGTCATTACTGCTCCGGATATTACTATCGAAACCGGTATAATCCAAAACGTATAGCTGATACATTGAAGCGAGTATGCAATTATCATTCCAACCATAATGCCGGTCCCCGCTGCATGTATACTGATCTTCTTCCATCTGTTTAAAAGAAAAAAAAGAGCTGTTACGATCGCTCCGGACAGAGGAAAAGCATAGATGTAAGATGGCAATTGACCTTGTGGATCCTTATAAATAAAAACCATGTACAAGAAGAGGCAATACAGTAGCTGAACTATAATCGGAATACTGCGTTCTCTTCGATTATCAATTTCGATGTTCGAGATCATCCCAGTCCTGAACATGATCAGAAGCGAAACACCCGGTGCAACGAAACCAAAAATGGTAAACATGTAGATCAACGCGTACTTCGTTGACAATGTCATTGTGTAGAGACAGTTGTAATTGAAGAAAAAATCCTGATCTGACGGCAGAAACAGAAGAAATAACAGTCCGTAAATCGGAGTGAGAAGAGGTAAGAACAGCCAGGATGCAAATTTGGATAAGAATTCCATTACAGTTCTTTTCTAAGTCGTGCTACCGGAATATTCAGTTGTTCACGATATTTCGCAACCGTTCTTCTGGCAATATTATAACCTCTTTCTTTAAGGAGTTGAGCAAGTCTGTCATCCGTAAGCGGCTTTCTTTTCTCCTCATTCTCTATCGCTTCAGACAAGATTTTTTTCACTTCTCTTGTAGAAACTTCTTCTCCGCTCTCTGTTGACAAGGATTCCGAAAAGAAATACTTCAACGGGAAAATTCCATATCCTGTCTGGACATATTTACTGTTTGCAACACGCGAAATCGTTGAGATATCCAATTCCACTTTTTCTGCAATATCCTTCAATATCATCGGTCTCAAAAAGGTTTCATCACCTGTTTGAAAGTATTCCTTTTGATATTCCATGATTGCAGTCATCGTTAAAAGCAAGGTATTCTGACGTTGTTTAATGGCATCTATAAACCATTTTGCACCATCCAGTTTTTGTTTAACGAATGAAAAAGCATCTTTATCATCCTTAGTTCCTTTTGCTCCTTCCGCATATTTCCTTAACATATCCTGATAATCCCTGCTTACCTTCAACTCAGGGGCATTTCTACCGTTCAATGTCAGTTGTAATTCGCCATCTATTTCAGTTATCATGAAATCCGGAATAATCTGCTGAATGCTTCGTGCAGCTTCTTTCATTGATCCTCCCGGTTTAGGATTCAGTTTGATTATTTCATTGATCGCATCCTTAAGATCCTCATCGTCGATCTCAAGTTTCTTCATGATCTTGTCGTAATGCTTTTTTGTAAACTCTTCAAATGAGTCTTCCAGGATTTTTTTTGCTGTATACTTAACGATATCGCCACCTTGTATCCGTTCTATCTGAAGAAGTAAACATTCACGTAAATCTCTGGCTCCTACACCAGCAGGATCAAGGCTTTGGACAATTTTCAAAACATCTTCCACCTCTTTTTCGGTAACGATAAGGTTCACGGAAAATGCCAGGTCATCTACTATCGCCTCTACTTCTCTTTTAAGATATCCTGCTTCATCCAGATTTCCAATGATGGTATCAGCGATCTGAAATTGTTGTTCGGTAAGATCCAGTAAATGGAGTTGTTCCGTCAATCGCTCCTGAAAACTTTGTTCTCCCGAAAGCGGAATCACCTTTTCTTCCTCATCACGGCCTTTATTACTTACCTGAGTCTTATAGTCAGCGGAATCTTCGTCGAAATAATCCGAAATATCGAAATCATCATCGCGTTCGTTATCGGAATTATCATCGTAATCGTCTTCGCTTCCAAATTCGTCGTCCAAATTCTCATTCCCTTCTTCCAGAGCCGGATTTTCTTCCAGCTCCTGTTTGATCCGCTGATCCAATTCCATTGTAGGCACCTGCAACAATTTCATTAACTGAATTTGCTGAGGAGAAAGTCTCTGCTCCAATTTTTGTGTCAGATGTTGCTTCAGTGCCATAGTCTATACGATACAGTTGAAATTTACAGTTTTTTCCTGAATAATAAACAATGTTTTTCTTTAGAATTCAGCGTTTTGAGGTGTTCTCGGGAATGGAATTACATCACGGATATTCGTCATCCCGGTAACAAACATGATCATCCTTTCAAATCCCAGGCCAAAACCTGCATGCGGTACTGTTCCGAATTTACGTGTTTCCAAATACCACCAGATTTCATCTTCATGAATATTAAAATCCGCGCATTTTTTCTTCAAAACATCATAGCGTTCCTCACGCTGCGAACCACCAACAATCTCACCTATTCCAGGGAATAAAACGTCCATTGCGGCAACTGTTTTCCCATCATCATTCTGGCGCATATAAAAAGCTTTGATCTCGGCAGGATAATCACTTAAGATTACCGGACACTTGAATTCCTTCTCTACCAGATAGCGTTCGTGCTCACTTTGAAGGTCAATTCCCCACTTTACATCGAATTTGAATTGTCCTTTCTTATATGGTTTCGATTGCAGTAACACGTCAATTGCTTCTGTGTAAGTCAAACGTTTGAACTCGTTCCCGGAAACGAACTCCAATCTTTCGATCAGGCTCAATTCGTTTCGTTCATTTTGCGGTTTGCTCTTTTGTTCGTTCAATTCTCTTTCATTCAGGAATTGCAGATCATCCTGACAGTTTTCAAGTACATAATCTACGATATACTTCAGGAAGGACTCCGTAAGGTCCATATTGTCCTTCAGATCATTGAATGCCACTTCGGGTTCAATCATCCAGAATTCCGCAAGGTGTCTTGACGTATTCGAATTTTCCGCTCTGAAAGTCGGTCCGAAAGTATATACCTGTCCGAGTGCCAATGCCCCCAATTCAGCTTCCAATTGCCCGGAAACAGTAAGGTTTACTGCCTTTCCAAAGAAATCTTCCTTGTAATTCACCCCTCCATCTTCATTCAACGGCGGATTTACCGGGTCCAAAGTTGTAACACGGAACATTTCTCCTGCTCCTTCCGCATCCGACCCAGTAATGATTGGTGTGTGCAGATAATAGAACCCTCTGTCATTAAAATATTTATGAATAGCATAAGCTACAGCATGACGGATTCTGAATACCGCCCCAAACGTATTCGTTCTGAAACGCAAATGTGCCTGCTCACGCAAAAATTCCAAACTGTGGCGCTTCGGTTGCATTACCGTACGTTGTATATCATCAGGGTTAGCATCTCCAAGAATTTCTATTGATTCCACCTGAATTTCAACTGCCTGTCCTGCACCTTGTGACTCTACCAAAGTTCCAGTGATCGCAATCGCAGCACCTGTTGTAATGCGTCTAATCAGATCTTCATTAAAGTTCTCAAAGTCAACAACGGCTTGTATGTTTTTGATTGTAGAACCGTCATTCAATTGAATGAATCGGTTACTTCTAAACGCTCTTACCCATCCCTTCACAAGGACCTTTGCACCTGTCTCTCCTGAATTGAGAATTGACTCTATTTTCTCTCTGTTCATTTCCATCAAAATTTGGAAGGGCT
>QKAV01000070.1 GCA_003247185.1 Crocinitomicaceae bacterium | reverse complement strand
ATTTCAGTTTCCTGAATAGGCTCTTTTCGAATGAATATTTTGAACAGATCGCGATTGATGAGTCTTTTTGAAAGTTCGCTAAGTACTTTATCCGGATGATCAACCCATACCTTTACGGCTCCCAGAATATCGAAATCATCCAGACGGGCAAATTGTTCCAAAACAGATTTGTCGTTTTGAAAATCACTTTTTTTAATGTTGTTCGCTAAAAAGAACTTTAGTGCCGGACTGGCGAATAATTCTTCTCCTTTTTGTGCCAGCTCCTTCGCTCTTCTCAGCACATGGATCAACATGTATTCTGCTGCCACAACCGTTTTATGAAGATATACCTGCCAGTACATTAAACGTCTCGCTACAATGAACTTTTCAATGGAGTAGATTCCTTTTTCTTCAAGAACCAGATTTCCATCTGCAACGTTTAACATTTCTATGATGCGGTCACTTCCGATGACTCCTTCACTTACTCCGGTATAAAAACTGTCCCGGTTCAGATAATCCAGACGATCCATGTCCAGCTGACTTGACACAAGCTGATGTAAAAAAGGCTTTGGATAAGTTCCTTTAAAGATTTCTAAGGCCAGATCCAGTTCTCCTTCAAGCTCATCACTTAATCGCTCAATAAAGAAGTTGGAGATTTCTTCATGAGAAACACCATTTACAATATCGTATTCCAATGCGTGCGAAAACGGACCATGACCGATATCATGAAGTAAGATGGCAAGTAATACCGCTTCTTCTTCTTTGTCTGTGATTTTATGTCCTTTTCTTCTGATTGTCTGAACAGCTTTTGACATCAGATGCATGGCGCCTAGAACATGATGAAATCGCGTGTGCAATGCTCCCGGATATACGTTATGTGTCAATCCGAGTTGTTTGATTCTTCTAAGTCTTTGGAAATAAGGATGTTCTATAACATCAAAAATTACTTCCTGAGGAATTGAAATAAATCCGTAGACCGGATCGTTAAATATTTTCTTTTTATTGTTAATCTTTACCTTTGATTGCAATTGGTCACGATTTTAGACCGCAAAACTAAGAAATATAAGGAGATGGAGGCGAAAATACTTTGGGCAGACGACGAAATTGATTTGTTAAAACCACATATTTTATTCCTGGAAGCCAAAGGTTATCAGGTGGATGCTGTCAATAATGGTTCAGCTGCTGTTGAACGCGTTGAAACAGGTGAATACGATATTATTTTTCTGGACGAGAATATGCCGGGTATAACCGGATTGGAGGCATTGTCGCGGATTAAGAAAAGAAAACCGCATATTCCAGTGGTGATGATTACAAAGAGTGAGGAGGAACACATCATGGAAGAAGCGATTGGAAGTAATATCGCTGACTATTTGATAAAGCCTGTAAATCCGAACCAGATTCTACTGTGCATCAAGAAAAATCTTGATTCTTCCAAGCTGGTTTCCAATAAGACGAACTCTGCTTATCAACAGGAATTCAGAGAATTGGGAATGATGCTGAATTCCCGGATGGATCTGGATGAATGGAAGGAAGTTTTCGAGAAGTTGGTCTACTGGGATATCGAATTGGATCGCATTGAGGACAGCGGAATGCGCGAGATTCTTGAAATGCAGAAAAAAGAGGCAAATATCCAGTTTGCAAAATTCGTGGAAGATGAATACCTGGATTGGGTAAATGGCAGAGGAGAAGCACCGCAGATGATTCATACCTTGTTTAAGGATCGGATCAATCCCTTGCTGGATCAGCACGACCCTTTTGTTATTGTGATTGACAATTTAAGATATGATCAGTGGAAAGTGCTCAGTCCGATGCTGAGTAAACTTTTTACAACCAAAAATGAGGACATTGTCTTCTCCATTCTCCCGACTGCAACACATTATGCCAGAAATGCATTCTTCGCAGGGTTGATGCCTTTGGAAATTTCTAAAAAGTATCCGCAGTTCTGGAAGAATGAAGAGGATGAAGGAGGGAAGAATATGCATGAAAAAGATTTTCTTGCCGCGCAGTTAAAACGCCTTGGAAGGGAGATTAAATGGTCGTACAACAAGATCACGAATTTGGAAGCTGGTAAGAAGCTGAATGACAACTTTAATCAGTTGCTTACGAATAAACTAAACGTCATCGTATACAACTTCGTAGATATGTTGTCGCATGCGAGGACGGAAATGGAGGTAATCCGTGAGCTGGCGGATAATGAGTCGGCTTATCGTTCGATAACACGTTCGTGGTTTGATCACTCTCCTCTGTATGATATCATTCGAAAAATTGCGGATTCGGGAAGAAAGTTGATCATAACTACCGACCACGGAACGATTCGCGTTACGAATCCGGTAAAGATTATCGGTGAACGTTCAACAAATACAAATTTGCGATATAAAGTCGGACATAATTTATCGTACAATCAGAAAGAGGTCTTCCGCGTGTCCAACCCTGAAGATGCAAAATTGCCAAAGTCGCGGATTTCTTCTGAGTTTGTATTTGTTTCCAAAGAAGACTTCTTTGTCTATCCTAACAATTACAATCATTTCGTCAATTATTACAGCAATACATTCCAACACGGAGGTGTATCTTTGGAGGAATTATTAATTCCTTTTGTTGAACTTGATCCGAAATGATAGAAATCCATATTCCAGATCTTGAGCTCATTCATGATGCAGCTAAAGAATTTATTGATACAGTTGGGCACAGGAAGTTATTCGCATTCCAGGCAGAAATGGGTGCGGGTAAAACGACATTTATCCAGGCGGTATTAAAAGGAATGGGAATAGAGAATCCGGATGGTTCCCCAACCTATTCTTTGGTGAACACCTATGATAGTCCTATGTTTGGGCGAATCTATCATTTTGACCTCTATCGCATTGAAAGTGAAGAAGAAGCATACGATATTGGGATTGAAGAAATGCTTTACGGCGATGCCATTTGTTTTATCGAATGGCCGGAAAAAATTTCCGATCTGCTTCCTGATAACGTGATTTGGTCGTATATTCGTGTAAATCAGGATGGAAGTAGAACTATAAGCATTGACCTATGATAACCGACCCGGGAATACTGAAACACCTTATGCAGCAAGGAAGTCTTCTGCCAAAAGAAGAAATGCTGGAAGTAGCGAAAAAGAAAGGAAGTCTGTTTATCGGTATTCCAAAGGAAACATCATTTCAGGAGCGCAGAGTGGCGCTGGTACCTGAAGCGGTGTCCTTACTTGTCGCAAATGGTCATCAGGTAAAGGTAGAGTCCAAATGCGGGGAAGGAGCGAGTTTTACTGACCGCGATTATTCGGAAGCGGGCGCAGAGATTTGTCATTCTCCGGAAGACATTTTTAAGTGTGATATCATATTTAAAGTAGCCCCTCCGTCTGAAGATGAAGTGGAGATGATGAGTGGAAATCAAACGCTTATTTCAGCGCTCCAGATTTCGATACAGCCAAGAGAAATTCTTCAAAAATTAAGTGCTAAAAAAGTAACGGCTATTGCATGGGATTACATTCGTGATGATAGCGGTGCTTTTCCTGTTGTACGCACAATGGGGGAAATAGCGGGAACAACCTCTATTTTGTTAGCCGGAGATTTACTTTCCTGTTTTAATCAGGGTAAGGGAATGATGCTTGGCGGTGTGGCCGGAGTTCAGCCCACGGAGGTTGTTGTAATCGGTGCTGGAACTGTCGGGGAGTATGCAACCAGAGCCGCATTAGGCCTTGGGGCTTCGGTGAAGGTTTTTGATAATTCACTGTCGAAACTGAGAAGATTACAGAATAATATAGGAAATCGTGTATATACTTCGGTTATTCAGCCTAAAGTACTGGCAAAGGCTTTGATGCGGGCTGATGTAGTTATCGGAGCGTTACGCGCTTCTTTAGGCAAGACACCTTGCGTGGTAACAGAAGAAATGGTGGAGCACATGAAAGAAGGTTCCGTAATCGTCGATGTAAGTATCGACCAGGGAGGATGTTTTGAAACCTCGCGGGTTACCTCACACGATAAACCAACATTTACGGAGCATGGCGTAGTTCACTACTGTGTTCCGAACATTCCGTCCCGCGTATCGAGAACGGCATCTTTTGCATTGTCAAATATTTTCGCTCCGATCCTGATGGATATGGGAGATAAAGGAGGTGCAAAGGAGTTGATTCAACGGGATCTCGGGTTCAGGAGCGGTGTGTACATGTATAAAGGAGTGCTCACAAGTGAAGTGCTTGGAAAGGTATTCGACCTGAAGTATAAGGACATCGAATTACTGTTGATGGGAATGAAGTAATGCTCACTCAGCTTAATTTACCACCGGCCGGGCTTGATCTCTCACGAAGAGGTAATACGATTTACGTAAAATGCCTGATCCGAAAAAAATCACTGGTTCTTACTCCCGAGGAGTGGGTAAGACAGCACATCATCTATTCATTGGTGCATCATTTTGCGATTTCTGCCGGACTGATAGGTGTGGAGGTAGGATTGGATTACAACGGAAGAAAAAAGCGTGCGGATATCGTTGTTTACGATAGAAGTGGTCATGTCGATATTGTGATCGAATGTAAGGCTCCGGAGGTGATTCTTTCCGAAGAGACTTTATTTCAGATTGCACAGTACAACAGCGTTTTTCAGGCCGATAAACTACTGATTAGTAATGGTCTGGAACATTTCAGCGTAAAAACCCACCCGGAGATTCGTATTTCCAGAGGATTTATCGAATTTGACTGATTAAGCAGTCTCCAGTTTGAACTCTGAAGTTTTATGGAAAGTGAGTTCAGGATAATCCTGCTCAGCCATCGTCAATAAGAAAGGTGTCTCTGCTAAAAATACCAGGTTATCCTCCTTGTCCAGAGCGATGTAATTTGCCTTTGCCCGTTTAAAGGCTGCTAATTGTTCCTCATTCTCAGTTGTAATCCAACATGCCTTAAAGTAGTTTTTGGGAATAAAGCGACATTTCGCACCGTATTCGTGCTCTAGGCGGTAATTGATTACTTCGAATTGCAGTTGACCTACAGTACCGATAATTTTTCTGTTTCCGGGTTGCTGGATAAACAACTGTGCCACTCCTTCATCCATCAACTGACGGACTCCTTTATCCAGTTGCTTGGATTTCATCGGATCCAGATTTTCCAGTTCCATAAACATTTCAGGAGAGAAGCTTGGAATACCTTTGAAATTGAAGTTTTCTCCTTCATTCAACGTATCTCCGATTTTGAAATTTCCGGAATCATATAGTCCAATCACGTCACCTGGAAAAGCTTCATCAATTACGCTCTTATCCTGTGCCATGAACGAAGTAGGGTTCGGGAACTTGAGGTTTTTATCCAGTCGGACATGATGATAGAACTTGTTTCGTTCAAACTTGCCTGATACAATTCGCAGGAAGGCAATTCTGTCACGGTGTTTCGGATCCAGATTGGCGTGGATTTTAAAAACGAAGCCTGAGAATTTTTTGTCGCCCGGTTCCATTCTTCCATGGTCGGTATCTCTTCCTCTTGGAGACGGAGATATTTCACAGAAGGTATCCAATAGTTCCTGTACACCGAAATTGTTTACGGCAGAACCAAAGAAAACAGGTGCAACTTCACCCGCCAGATAATCTTCGCGATTAAACGGATCGTACACACCATCAATCATTTCAAGCTCTTCTCTCAATTCAATTGCAGCCGCTTCACCTATTTTATCATCAAGTTCCGGAGAATGCACATCGATGTTTTCCACATCGTCAGAAATCCCCGTTTTATTAGGAGAGAAAAGATTCAATTGTTCTCTGTAAATATTGTAAACGCCCTTAAATCGATCTCCCATACCAATCGGCCAGGAAAGCGGGCGTACTTTGATATTGAGTTTTGATTCCAGTTCATCCAGAAGGTCGAATGATTCCTTACCGTCGCGATCGAGCTTATTCACGAAAATGATTACCGGTGTATTTCTCATGCGACAAACCTCCATTAATCTTTCGGTTTGTTCCTCCACACCATTGGCAACGTCCACAACGAGAATCACACTGTCCACAGCAGTTAAGGTACGGTACGTGTCTTCAGCAAAGTCTTTGTGACCGGGAGTATCAAGAATATTGATTTGCTTGTCTTTGTATTCAAAAGCCATTACAGAGGTTGCAACGGAAATTCCTCTTTGCTTTTCAATTTCCATGAAGTCGGAGGTAGCACTTTTCTTGATTTTGTTGTTCTTTACCGCTCCTGCAGTTTGAATCGCACCTCCGAATAACAGTAATTTTTCTGTCAGTGTCGTCTTACCCGCATCCGGGTGAGAAATGATCCCAAACGTTCTTCTTTTTGCTATTGCTGCCTCGTTGCTCATCAATTATTTTTTTGCAAAAGTAGGAAAAGGATGAGATTATTTAAAAAGATTCGCCAAAGCTCACGTAGAAACCACTTTGACCGTTTTGTCCCACGGCGTAATCAAACCGAAGATTCGTGCGCTCATTTTTGTCCACCATAAAGCGCAGACCAATTCCTCCGTTTGGTTTGAAATTGCTGCTGTTTAGAGAAGAAACCTGATTATAAATCATGGTGTAGCCTCCAAATACAGAGAGGCCAATTCTCCAGAATAAATCTGTCCTAAGTTCTGATTGTATGGTAGTTAGGTTGTCTGCTCTAAAGCGACCGTAAAAGTATCCGCGTACGAAAAGATCACCACCTATGAGTGAAAGATCATAGTACGGTGCAGAACCGACTACATGGTTGGAGTACAAACGCCCTGAAAGTACTTGTGGCAGCTTTTTCCCCCAATGAAAATACTTTCTGGCATCCAAAGTAATACGTTGATAATCAATCGAACTAAAATTGTACTCTCCCAGAAGTTTGAGGTAATGTCCTTTGGTTGGAGTTAATATGTTATTTCGTTGATCCTTCAGAACGGTTGCACTTATTCCGGTGTTCTTCCTCGTGTATAATTCAGGAAAGGCAGATAAGTCCGCTTCCGAGCGTATAGCAGAATAGCTATAGTGTCTGAATCCGATTCCGGCAAAAAGATTTCCTTTGATGGAGCGGAGTAAATTGACGTCGATTTTTACGCGGTCACTTTCATACGAAATTTGTGTACTGTCAGGCATGCTCGTTCCGATTCCATAATAGAAATCCGGGTATTTCGAGAAATGCAGTAATCCTTGCGTAAACCATTTTTCGGCCCGTGTAAAGTAGTTCCACTGCATCTCTGTAATAATTTGCTTTTTCCAGGTGTAGTTGAACTCAATTTTCGCATTGGAAGTGCGCGTGATGCTGTCCTGATACAGATCGAGTGTGAACAAAGCTACGGCTCCGATATAGGTTTTTGTTTCCGGTGCATAACCGAATGCAGGAACCGGCAGCACTTTAATCCGTTTCGTTTTTGTGCTGTCATTTTCCTGGGCAAAAGTTACCAGTCCGGTTGATAAGGCAAGAGTAAATAAGGCTACTTTCAAGATCATTATTTTGAAAGTGTTCCGTTTTCATTAGGTCCTAAATAGGCGGGCCAGGTAAGCTGATCAATCATTTGATCCAGGTCAATACACTGAATGGAACTGTTTGCCATTTCTCCTTCTCCGGTCATACTTGTAACAGAAAGTACCAGTTCATATTTTTTGTCGTTGTCCAGATCCACCAATGATGGTGTGGAGGCCATAGACATACCTGTTCGTACAGGGCCAACATAATAGTTTTTATTGTTTTTCAGATCAAGCACCTTAACCTGATTAATGATCAGGAAAGACTGAGGATCTAGTAGTTTGTTTTCGACGTAAATAACTTCATCGATCTTATCATTATTCAGATCGGCACATAC
>QKAV01000031.1 GCA_003247185.1 Crocinitomicaceae bacterium | reverse complement strand
GGACATGAAATCCATTTTCCCGTTGATCGGAATTTGGGTGGAAGCCAGAAATCCGCCCACAATAAGGACTGCACTCAGGAAGAGATAAATGATCGATCCGGCTTTCTTCATAGCAAATAGGGGATCAACAGATCAGCAATGCGTTTGTGTGCTGCAGGATTTAAGTGATCATCAAACGGTGCATTGGTTTCCTCCGGATTGTTAATGTCCCATTTGCCGTGAATTATTTGAATCCTGTTTGCAGACAAGTACGAGCTCAGACGATCTGAGCCCTCACCCTCGTCGAGCATCAAAACCAACAGATGTTTCTCCTGAGTGATTTTCAGAATCGCGTCAAATGCTTCCCGGGTAAGCTGATACGTGTCGATTTCCTGCTCCTGTTTCCGGTCGCGTAGGGATTGCAGGTAGTTCACGAGTGCCGAATATTCCCTTCCCGGCCAATTGGAATAAAGGTCCTCCCATTTTTCGGTTTTTATTTGCTTCCCGGAAAAGTAGGGAAAAGCAGCACTACGCATATACTCCGGTGTGCGATGATCAGCTTTTGCATAACCCAGAACCAGATCACGACGGTAGCCTGGAGTTAAACCGTTGCGTTTAAAATGAAGATTGGAGAAGCAAACCACAATGGTATCAGGCAGTTTGTTTTGTCCTTCCAATTGTTGTAAAAGTTGTAAGGTTTGAACCGTTCCATAGCCAGGCACGCTATAATTCAACACGTGTGTTTCCGGTAGTTTCCGGGCAATCTGTGCCACAAAAGTAGCGCTGTCTTCCACGCCCATTCCGTAGGTAAAAGAGCAACCAAAAAACCCAATCGTATGACTACTGTTTGTATCGGTATCACAGTAACGGTTCTTACTATTGAGGTGGGTTGCGACATATTTCAATCCTCCGTTAATCGTGACATTGAACTTTCCCGGATTCAATCGGAAACCGAGCAGGGAATCACCCGTGATGCAATTGGTTGGTGAAGTTTTTATTTCGTAGTGCACCCATTTCAGTCCGGTGTAGCCCAATAAGCGCGCTGCAATTTCTCCGAGCGGAAAAACCAGTAGGATCCAAAAAAGTAGGGTAAAGATCTTTTTACGCATGAGCCACTTTCTTATTCCCCCAGCCTGCAAATCGTTTACTGAAGTTTTTGCGTAAATAGGGTACTTTGCGAACGGTTAAGTAGAGCATGTTTCAAATATAATAGAACTTCGAATTTCTTGTGTAGAATATAACAGCCTAAAACGTTAATCAGAATCGAATAACTATCTTTGAAATCAGTACAATTTGTTAAAAAAGAAAATGGAGAATACACTGGCTTATGCCCGACAAATGGATGAAAAAGATGTTTTACGTGGGTTTCGTGACAAATTTTACTTTCCTACATTTTGTGACGATGTGATCTATTTCACAGGAAATTCACTGGGACTGCAACCAAAATCTACAAAGGAATACATCGATCAGGAGTTGAGCGATTGGGCAAAATACGGTGTGGAAGGTCATTTTTTGGCTGAGCGTCCGTGGTTTTCGTATCATGAAAATCTGACAAGCAAGGCTGCAAAAGTAATGGGAGCCAAGAATCACGAAGTAGTGATTACACATTCCCTTACAACGAACCTGCATTTATTGATGGTTTCATTCTTCCGTCCGGAAGGAAAGCGCACAAAGATTTTGTGTGAGGCGAAAGCTTTTCCGAGCGACCAGTATGCGCTTGAAAGCCAGGTGCGGTTTCACGGTTTGGATCCGAAAGATCATTTGGTGGAAGTAGCGCCGAGAGAAGGAGAACATTTGATCCGTGAAGAGGATATCTACCGCAAGATCGATGAGTTGGGGGACGAATTGGCACTGGTGATGATCGGTGGTGTGAACTATTATACTGGTCAGTTGTTTGACATGAAAATGATTACGGAAAAGGCACATGCGGTTGGAGCAATGGTCGGTTTCGATCTGGCACATGCAGCAGGAAATATCAACCTGGCACTACACGAATGGGGTGTGGATTTTGCTGCCTGGTGTACCTACAAATACATGAATTCCTCACCGGGAGGTGTTTCGGGAATGTTCGTACATGAACGTCACGCTGAAAAACCGGAATTACCACGTTTTGCGGGTTGGTGGGGTTATGATAAATCTACGCGCTTCCTTATGGAGCCGGGATTCAAACCGATGTTCGGTGCAGAAGGATGGCAGTTGAGCAATGCACCTGTTTTGGGTATGGCAGCACATTTGGCTTCCCTGGACTTGTTTGAAGAAGCTGGAATGGACCGCATTGGCGCAAAACGCGATGAAATGACCGCATTTTTGGAATTTGTGATCGAAGATATTTCGGAAAAGAACAAAGACCGTTGTACGTTTGAGATCATTACTCCGAGAGACAGAAACAAACGTGGTGCGCAGCTTTCAATCCTGGCGCACGGGCAGGGAAAATCCTTGTTCGATGCCTTGAGTAAGCAAGGCGTGGTAGCGGATTGGAGAGAACCGAACGTGATTCGTATCGCACCGGCACCTTTGTACAACTCATTTGAGGATTGCTACCGTTTCGGTCAGTGCCTCGAAAAAGCGATTCAATAATGGATGAATTGACAATACAAACGTTGATTAAGGCGAAGTTTTCAGGTGGACTCAGCGAAATGTCCACTTTTGTCAGTCTGGCAATTCAGGCTTCCGCTGTGGTATTCGGTGGTATTGTATTGTGGCGTGCGAGTGTGGTCTTGCACAAGCGAAAATTAGCGCAACGTCAGCGCAATCAGTATTTTGAAACAACATACTCCAGAAACTGGAGAAAAAAATAAGAGCAGTATGGCAACGGAAAAGAAAGCGATCATTGTTGGAGCCGGTTTGGTAGGTTCATTGTGGGCAGTGTATTTGTCCAAAGCGGGATACAAAGTGAACATCTATGAGCGTCGTCCGGATATTCGCAGAGCAGAAATTTCTGCCGGAAAATCGATCAACCTGGCATTGTCCAACAGAGGCTGGAAAGCACTGGATGCCGTTGGTGTGGGCGATGAAATCCGCAAGATCGCGATTCCGATGTACGGACGAATCATGCACGACATGGAGGGCAATCTGACCAACCAGCCATACGGTAAAGAAGGACAAGCGATCTTTTCCATTTCGAGAGGAGGGGTGAACGCGAAGATGATGGACATTGCGGAAGAGTACGGAAACGCAAATATCCGTTACGATGTGGAGTGTACGGGAGTGGATACAAAAACAGGGGTGGTGAAGTTGAAGGACCTGAACTCGGGCGAAACGTTTACGGATCAGGCAGATGTTGTTTTTGCAGCGGACGGAGCTTTTTCGGCAGTGCGTTACAAGACTTTCCAAAAACTGGACGGATTCAATTTTTCACAACGATACATCGCAGATGGTTACCGGGAGATTTTGCTTCCTGCCAATGCTGACGGCTCGTACAAATTGGATAAGAACGCCTTACATATCTGGCCGAGAGGAAAGTTCATGCTGATCGCCCTGGCCAATGAGGACGGATCATTTACCTGTACGCTGTTCATGCCGCATGCAGGAGATGCAAACGCCTTTGATAAATTGAATACCAAAGAACAGGTGGATCGTTTCTTTAAGACGACCTTCCCTGATTTTTACGAAATGATGCCGGATATCGCGGATGCCTGGGAAGACCACCCATTGTCATCTTTGGCGATTATGCGTTCCTATCCGTGGCATTTTGATAAAGTAGCCCTGATGGGAGATGCCGCACACGCTACAGTACCGTTCTACGGACAAGGAATGAACGCCGGGTTCGAAGACTGTACGGTGATGTGGGAGTTGATGCAAAAACACAACGAGGACTGGAGTAAAATATTCCCGGAATATTCCGAATTGCGCAAACCGGATGGGGATGCACTTCAGGATCTTTCTCTGGATAACTACTTCGTAATGCGTGATTACGTAGCTGATCCGGCCTTCCTGTTGCAGAAAAAGATTGAAGCGAAATTCTCATCACTGTACCCGGACAAGTGGATGCCGTTATACTCACAGGTTACGTTCTCCGAAATCCGATACAGCGATGCCTACAATAGTGGTCAGCGTCAGGATAAAATCATGAAAGAAGTGATGTCCGAAGTAGCGAATATCGAAGGCAATTGGGACAGTGAGGAAGTAATGCAGGCTATTTTAACTAAATTGAACGCATGAAGTATGTAGTGATCATCAGCGCATTGTTATTAAGCGGACTTTCGTTCGCGCAGCGCGACCTGACTCCCGGTAAGAGAAGTGATGCTTTTGGAAAGTATGACCTTCGGAAATTGAACAATTACGGATTGCAGTTTCAACTGGGTGCAACCGGATACATGACAAAACTAAAGAACCAAACGGTTGATGTTACTGATCCTACAAGTGCGGGTTTTCGAGGAAACTACATGCATGATCCTTGTGGAAAAACAGGTGTCTATGGAGAAATCGGCATGTTTCATTTCCCAAAGAAACGCTCCAAGTTGTCACTTGCACTGAAAACTGTTTTGGTAAGTTATTACGATTGGGGTGTGGGATTTAAATACTTCAGAGGATCAGAAACCATCCATGCCAATTTCACCGATGCCCTCGGTACCGTGATTGGTTCGGACAGCAGAAGTTATAAATTCTCGCAAGGAAACTTGTACGGACGATTCTCCCTCCATAAAAACATGTATTTCAAACGCCACAGAGAGCAAATCAATTTCTTTCTGGACCATAGTCTGGGTCTGAACGTGGATTACCGTCTGCTTACAAAAAGTGAGGATTACACCTGGTATGGTGTTATGACGCAAGATCAGCAATACACGAAACCACTACAGGTGCAATTGCACTATGGTTTGGGCTTTGGCTTTCGCCTTAAACGAGGAGCTTACCTGATTCCGGGTGTGCGTACGCCGTTGCTTGGATTCCAGAATACCGTTCCTGCGTACAATAGCTCGGATAAAGGTTCCAACGAGTTCGGAAGACCATCCATCCACTGGTATTCATCCCGCTACTGGCCGGTCCTGATCCATGTGAAATACATGTTTGCCTTCGAAAAGAAACCGAAGAAAGGTTGTCCTCCGGCAGAAGTGAACGATCAGGACAAAGACACCATGCAGAACCAATAAGAATGAAGAAGATATTTCACCTGAAATCGTGCAGCACGAACCAACGCATCCTGAAGGAATTGAACCCCGGACCGGATGTGGAATTGCAAAACATCAAGGAACGGAACATCGATCCGGAAACCCTGGATTTTATCAAGGATAAGGTAGGGTCGTACGAAGCCTTGTTTTCGCGTAAAGCGATGAAATTCCGCCAGATGGGATTGCACGAAAAACAGTTGACCGAAAAAGACTACCGCGACCTCATGTTGCAGGAATACACCTTTTTAAAACGTCCGTTCATGATCAACGGTGATGAGGTATTCGTAGGTAACAGCAAGGCAACGGTTGAAGCAGCGATCAAATCCTTTCATTCGAAGTAAGCGGTGTTTAAGGAACTCTGGAAGGCACATTTTGCCCTTTTCATGGTGAATGCCCTGTATGGTGCCAGTCACGTTATTGCGAAAGGCGTTATGCCAGCCTATTTGAGTCCGAATGTCTTTATTTTACTTCGTGTTACGGGTGCTACTCTGCTCTTCTGGCTCCTGCTTTTTGGAAAGAAGAACCTCCGTATCGACAAGAAAGACGTGCCCTTGTTCGCCCTCTGCGGCTTATTTGGCGTAGCCATCAATCAACTCTTCTTTTTCCACGGACTGAACCTGTCCTCCAGCATCAACTCCGGCATCATCATGACCGTCAACCCGATCCTGGTAGTCATCCTTTCGTATTTCATCCTCAAGGAAAAGATCACAGTGCGCAAATCCGTGGGAATTGTACTCGGCGCAACGGGTGCGGTACTACTCACCTTAGCCGGAGGAACCGGAAAAGGCGACTCCCTGCTCGGCGACTTCTTTCTCTTCATCAACGCAGCTAGTTACGCCATCTATTTGGTCATCGCCAAACCGTTGATGCAGCGCTACTCACCCTTAAAAGTCATCACCTGGGTCTTCACCTTTGGCCTGCTTTACGTGCTGCTCTTTCCGCCCACACTCACCGACCTCGGCAGCGTAGACTTTGCCGCTATCCCGCAAGACATCTGGATCAAGATCGCTTACGTGATCGTAGGCGTAACCTTCCTCACCTACCTGCTCACCATGTACGGACTGAAATACCTGACACCTTCCGTTTCCAGTGCCTACATTTACCTGCAACCCGTTTTGGTCATCCTTTTTGCCGTGCTTTTCAGTTCCATGGGCATCGCCGAAGACTACACCGACACCATCACCTTTGAGAAAGTAGCCTATATGCTCCTCATCTTTGTGGGGGTTTATCTCACCGGCAGCAGTTCCTTTTTGAAAAGGATGAAGCGAACGAAGTAGATTTTTTTACTGAAGATTGTATAGTTTTAGAGAGACCTAAGCGCTGGTGGAGATTGCCTATTGGTGATGCTGAGAGCTAATTTGTTCAGCGAGGTAGTGCTTATAAACAAGTTATGGCTAATAGAAGGCCAGAGTGTACCATTCTGTAATTTTGTTTTATATTTGATAGTATCAAATGATAGTATCAATAAATGACTCCTCCTTATCAAATCACTCCTGAAATATTAAAACTGATCACTTCTATTTCGGAAAAAATAGGTCAGATAAATGCAAAATTTCTGGATAAACCGTCTCCAAAACTTCGAAAGGAAAATAGAATAAAGACTATTCATTCTTCCTTAAGTATTGAAGGCAATACACTTACTGAGGAACAAATCACAGCATTGATTGAGAATAAAAGAATTATAGGCCCGGAAAAGGATGTTAATGAGGTATTAAATGCAATAAAATTGTACAATCAACTGCAAGCGTTTAACCCTAACTCAGTCAAATCATTTCTCAGTGCACATGAGATCCTAATGAAAGGTTTAGTTTCGGATAATGGAAAATTTCGCAAAAAAGGTGTTGGTATTATGGCTGGAAATAAAATTGCTCATATGGCACCGCCTGCGGAGAATGTGCCGCACTTGATGAGTGATTTGTTCGCATATATTAAAACATCCCAAGAGATTACACTTATTAAAAGTTGTGTTTTTCACTATGAAATGGAGTTCATTCATCCATTCATTGACGGAAACGGAAGAATGGGTCGTTTGTGGCAGACGCTTATTCTAATGAATGAATACCCTGTTTTTGAGTTTATTCCTTTCGAAAATATCATTCATAAAACTCAAGATGAATATTATCACGCTCTTTCTAAAAGCGATAAGTCTGGAAACTCAACACCTTTTATCGAGTATATGCTCAACGTCATCAATGATTCTCTATACAATATGCTTGACTTTAAAAGTCGAATTATGAGTACGGGAGATCGTTTGACCTATTTTTCTGAAATATGTGAATCTGAATTCAGTCGCAAAGAATATATGAGTGTCTTCAAAGATATTTCTTCTGCAACTGCCAGTCGTGATTTGAGACAGGGTGTTGAACTCGGTTTATTTGAAAAGGAAGGAGATAAAACAAAAACGATATACAGAATCAAAAAGTAAGAATAGTAGAAGATGTTTCATCCCATGATAGTTGGGGGAAATATAAGGGATACTTGAAGGTTAAAAAATAGCGGTGAGAGGAAACTTTTGCCGCTATTTTTTTAGCCTGTAAGGAGAATACTTTTAGATTATTTCCCCTCCCCTCACATCGCATAATACAAAATCACCAAGAGTGAAGAAATGCTGATTGTAACCCAGAGACTGATTCCGAAAAGCATGGATTTGGCACCTGCCTTTTTGATCGTTTCGCGGGTCAAGCCCATCCCAACCAAAAGCAATGTG
>QKAV01000066.1 GCA_003247185.1 Crocinitomicaceae bacterium | reverse complement strand
ACAATCTCTTCAATCTCCTGGAATTTCGTATCCAGAATGATTTTCATTAACTGACCTCCGGCAACAATCCGCTCCCATTTCAGTTCATATCCGTCCTTTTCAATGGCAAAAAGATCACCAACGGTCCCGGTAAAAGAAAACGCCCCTTCTTTACCGGTGGGATCACAAAGCATTTTTCCATGATAGTTGAGAATGATAGCGCCTTCTACCTTTTTTCCGTCCGGACTAAATACAACTCCGTTAACTTCGACCTCCTGAGCAAATGAACCTCCGGAAACCAGACAAAGAAATAGAAAAGCGATAAGCGAACGCATAACAAATCAGTTTACTTTGAATGTACAAAAATATTGCCTAACGGTCAATGGCTTCCAGTGCTTTTTTGATTTCAGCCAGAGTCATCTCCCGATAATTGAAGCTGTCATACATCGGTTTTGTAGTCGATTTTTCGAGAGACAGGTAGGCAAGACCATTCGCATACTTTAACCCGATCATCCAGAAGGCGTTACCCATTGGTACATCGTTAAAACAGTAGGTGGCTTTTGTACGGTCGTCAGCACTGAGAATCCCACGTACATTCATGAATACCGCTTTACAGTCCCTGCTTGGTTTTACTTCCAGATCGGTGTCCATGCGTTTGCGTTCACCGGTTAATTTGCTGAAGGCATCCACATTAATCCAACCCAATTGCATGGAGTTGAACATGTAATACTTCAGATCATCCTTATTGACGGTTCCTACTGCAAACTTGTCTTCTATTTCGTGTAGTTTTATGGCATTCAACGTGTCTTTCAGTTCCTGGAAGGTTGAAACGCCGTACTGATCCATGAGTTCCTTATTCATCGCTAGCATGAGGTCATTTATGTTGTCCACACCGTATTGCTCGAACAGCTCGTCCAGGTCTTTACATGGATTCAATTTTTGTGTGGAGTCTGCACTATTTGGTGTGCTTATAGGATCGGAGCTACCTGAACGTTCTTTTTTGCGCAGCATCCGCTGACATAGACGCACACCTTTATTTTCCAGGTGCTGTTCTTTATTTACGATCCCTTTAAAACCTTTACCAATCCGTTTAATACGGCACATAAAAAACTTGCAGCGGGAGCAATCGCTTTGATCCCATTCGGAACGCCTGAAGAAACAATCACGGATGATTCCCAGGTCAATCCCCTGAATGTCGATTCCACTATTTAGTAGCCAGTTCATCACATCCGTATGTTCATCACGTTCTCCATTAAAAATCTTTACATCATCGCGGATTTGCTCGGTAGGCATATAGATGGTAACTTCTTTCCCCGGAGCAAGTTGAATAAGTGAGTCATTGTAACTGGCTTCGAGATAAATCATTCCTTCTGACTCAAGAAGTCTGCCATTGGAAGTAGTGGACAGGTTTTCCATTACCATATCCGATTTTTTGTAAAATTCCTTGGCCCTGATTTCAATGCAGTTTCCGCTGAGGTCACCGAAAGCGAAGGGTGGGAAATAAACGATGGTCCCCTGGTCCAGTCGGATGGTTGTATCTCCTGCAGGATCGATGCAAATGGCCTGTTTTTTCTGTTCCAGCATTTTGTAGAGATCGCGGATATCACCCACTTCTTCCTCTACGTAATCGGGTACCCAGTCAATCCAGATTTCAACACGTCGGTTAGCACGTTTGTCCGTATCGGATGCATTGTTGTTGAGTGGCTTTTCTTCTCCAAACCAATCGGAAGTAAAATGATTTTCAATTCCTCCGGAACGAATCAGGTTTTCAACGCTTTTTACCCTGTTCTCAGAGAGTTTTTGATTGTATGCATTACTTGCATCGGAATCTGTATGTCCGTGTAAACGAATGTTACTTACAAGTGTATCCCAACTTACTTTTTTCGAAAAAGCATCAAAACGTTCCTGCTCAGCTTTTGAAATGGTGTAACTGTCTACATCAAAATATACGATGTGATCAGGCCCTTTTTGAGCCAGGCATGTTTGGAAGATGGATAACAGTAACGTCAGAAGGAAAATACGCATGTGTAGTAGTTATGTATTGATAAAACTACTAACGTGCGCCGGAAGTAAAAATTATATCCATAGAATTATTGCCTTTTTAATTGATTGAAAATCAGTTGATTTTTACCAGTTTTTCAACCACCTTATTTTCGGTCATATCTTCATTCCATTCGTTAGGGTAGATGTACACGTAACCGGGCTTTTTAGCCTTTTTGATCGGAACATAGTTTTCGTCTTCCCAGTCGTTCAGGTTAATAGTGATCTCAATGAGTGACTTCCATCTGCCGTCCCGCATTCCGTAGACCGGATAGCCTCTCCAGACACTTTGCCACCAATCGCGCAGTACACCTATTTCATCTCCTCCGTCTCCGTTGAGGTCTCCATGATTAAAAACTTCCCCGCCAATGGCACTCAGCACAGTAATCGGAGGAATGGCCGAATCATTGAAACGGATAAAGGCGGTACACTCACCGTCCATACATTCACCATGCTGATCACCTAATTCTGGAGCTTCCAGCCACATGTATTCAAAAGTTCCGTCACCGTCAAAATCACCTTTTACCGCATTTTTTGGATAATCATCAGATTTGCGTTTTGATGCATCCAGGTTTTTGTCCGTAACAGCGTCACTCTCTGCCGTAATCTCCCAGCTCCCTGCATCCGATCGGATGAGTAAATAACTCGGATAATCAGATGATTTTCCATCCTGTGTTACACGTTTTGTAAAGGAACAGCGGTATTCGCCCTTGCCAATTTCCACTGTCTCTATAGGGGTGATCAATTGCTGTTTGAAGTCGGGATGTTTACCGAAGTAGTTCTTTTTTTTATCCAAAACATCCTTTTTACGCAGGATGGTGTGGTAGTAATCGACCTCATCTGCATAAATGGAATCCAGCACTGTTGTATTGTGGTCATTATGCGCATTATTCCATTTTTGAACAACAGATTCGGGTGTAATATCTGTCTCTGTAACAGGAGTTTTATCAGGTTCATTCGAACAGGAGGAAACGGTAAGGATTACGGCCGCAGAAAAGAAGGATAAAAGTCGTTTCATAATCGGAGGTGTTAGACGAATCATAAATATAAGTGGAAGGAACGGAAGTCGGCAGAATTAATATATTCTTAAACTGAAATTCAAGCTATAGCCATACGGAGATTTTAACTTAGCATCAGGAAATGATATCCTTGAGGAAGGTCACAGACTTGATTCCGAAACCATTTCCGATGAATTTTATAAGGTGAGAGATGGCTGCACAATTGTCTGATTTCAACACCTGCTCTGTTCACTGCTTTTTACCAGATCCTGTAGAGGATCATCGTATTTTTCTTAAATGAAAACAAAAACCATTTTTGCTCTCGCTTCGGTATTATTTCTGTTATTGTTGAATGCCTGCAAAGAAGACCGGGAAATCCGGACTAAGAATGAGGAAATTATCATTGAAGGATCAAACACAGAATTTGATCTGGTAAACAAACTGGTTCTCGAATTTCAAGCTGCACACAATGATCAGGTGAAAATGAGTGTGAAGGGAGGAGGGTCCAATGAAGGAATGAATAAATTTCTGGAAGGGAAAATTGATATTCTGAACAGCTCACGATTGATTAATGATGAAGAGGTGAGTACGGCAGTAAGCAATGGGATTACTGCAACACAGGCAATCATCGCTATGGATGCCGTTGCCATTATTACCAATCCGAAATTGGGAATAGACTCGCTCAGTTTGTCTGATCTGCGGGCGATCTTTAGTGGAGAACTGACGAATTGGAAAGAACTGGATGGCCCGGATTTACCCATACACATTTACAACCGGGATAAAAGCTCGGGTACCCATTCTTATATCCGCAGAAAAATGGTTGGAGAAAAGGAACTGGCTTCCTACAGAGAGGTGGCTTCTCCGGATCAGTTAATGCAACTTGTAAAAGGAGACCTTGCAGGTATTGCCTATATTGGTGTTGGGAGTTTGTTTGATAAAGAGGGGAGACCGGATGGAAGCATTTGGGCAATGAACCTTTATATCGACGGAGGAAAGGCATTTTCACCGTATGAATTGGTCGCTGTAAAATCAGGAGATTATCCTTTGACGAGACCGCTATTGCAGTATTTTAAAAAATTCCCGGAGGGAGAAATTCTCGACTTTCTGAAGTTTACATTATCCGAAAAAGGACAGGAGGTGGTTCGTAAATCGGGTTATTTTGCGGTGACCGATTTTCAAAAGCAGATCAATAAAGAGAACGGAATCGTTTTTTAATAAGAAATCAGGAATTTACCTTCTTCCAGTTTGCTTCCAGCTTTTCACGTTTTTTGAGGTCATTCAGATCTTCTTTGCAGATGTATTCTTCTACGTACCCACAGTCTAAACACAGGTAGGTATCAATAAAGAGTTTACCCCAGGAAGAAATGGGAATGGCACAACGATCGCCACGTTTCATATTGGTGGCATCCGTATAAATTGAGTTACTGTTACATTTTGGACAGGTTCCGGTAGTTTTCATAGTACTCAGATTAAGAACGATTGCCGAGAATCCCTTTAATGGAAATCATATTCAGTGGGAGTTCAAGTATCACGTGTAAAAAACTAAAAAACAACGCCAGTAATAATCCGGTTTTGAAATCGTAGTAGAACAAGGAAAGCATGACGATCCAAAGTACAACTATCACAATGGTTCGCTTCGTTGTGAGGTTCTTGTGCCATTTGATCGTAGTTGTTTTCGAGAACCAATTGAGGTAGTGATACAGGTAGATAAACGAGATGAACATCATAAAGCGCAATTCCATGTTTTCGTAGAAAAAGAAAGTTTTGCCATCAGATAGGCCCAATGATTTCGACAGCGAAGCACTCATTACATGAAAACGATTTTCCGTATATATCTGCTTCATCGAATCGGAAAAATGATAAAACCCGGGACTAACCGGAACCACGGTAATAAGAACGGGGATTAGCAGTGCGACACCAACAGCGGTATAACCGAACATACTCTTATTCTTCTTTGCTCCGAAAAGCATAAAAAGCAAGGTGAAAATGTAAACATGAATAACCGTAGGGATATAAAGTCCCAAAAAAGTAGAATATCCTTCACTTCCGTTCCAATTGGCAGCAGCAATAAGCGCAAACAAAAGAAGCGGGATTCGGATAAAATAACTTTTAATAAAAGTTGCGATTGCAGCCGCCACCAGGGTGAATAATATTAAAGTGTTCGACCAACGGTTTAAAAGCAATAGCAATTCTCCCGTGATACTATCGGCAACTCCGCCCAGTGAGAAATACAGTTTAGGGAGGACAAGTACCAGGGAAACAAGTATACCGACGGTCAGCCAAATGTTCTTTTTCCAGGAAACGTAATAAGATTCCTTATCCAGCCAATTGATCTCAGTTAAATAATGTAAAGGGCCTAAAATCGCGAATGCAAATATGAACAACTCTAATGGAAAGAAGTATGCCAGTATCCCTGCGAGAACGATCAGGCCAATGTTGAGTAAATCTATTTGTTTGACATTCATGAAAAGTAGTAAACCATCAAATTTAAAAGGTTTTATCCGTCTGGATCTATTTACAGTTGTTCAATTTCTAACAATGAATGATTTTTCGTGATAATTGTTATTGATAATAAATTGAAAATAAATCAATTATAATGATTTAATCCTGTGTTTAATTTTAATCACCTATCTTAGGGCACAAAATAATAAAACTAACTACTTATGAAAAAGATACTCTCTTTGACATTTGCATTATTCATTTGCATGGGACTTGGTGCTCAAATACTAAATGAGACTCTTGGAACCGGGGCAGGATCCGTTATCACTTCCGGAGATTACAACGTTGAAATCGGAGATAGTGCCGGAGCAAACTTATCTACCGGATCGTACAACACGCATATTGGTTTTCATTCCGGGTTTACTCAGACCAGCGCTCAGGATAATGTGTTTATTGGTTACTACGCAGGTAGTTCGAATACGTCAGGAAATGATAACACCTTCGTTGGTAAAAATGCCGGTGCTTCCAATACATCTGCTACAGATAATACATTTATCGGAACAACAACCGGTTATAATAATACTACGGGTTATGATAACACATTTGTTGGAGAAGAAAGTGGAATGACAAACACCACAGGACATGACAATACTTTCATAGGAGAAGATGCCGGGTATTATAATGAAACGGGTTACGATAACACTTTTATAGGTAGTACCGCCGGGAGAAGTAACACGACCGGATACAGAAATTGTTTTGTGGGTAACGAAGCCGGATATGACAATTCAACAGGTTTCTGGAACACATGTGTAGGAGATTCTGCGGGAACGGATATTGGTGTGGGTTATTCAAACACGATGCTTGGTCACGCTGCAGGTGCTGCTACAGAACATGCTGATTATAATACCTTTGTCGGGGCTTATGCAGGTTGGGATAACAACCGTACGAACAATACAAATGATGCGAATAGAAATACTTACGTAGGTTACTACGCTGGATTTTCAAATCGGGAAGGAGAAGATAATGTTGGTATGGGGGCCAATGCAGACTACGGTAACACCGTGCGCAGTCGAAATACATTTATCGGTTCAAGTGCTTATGTGAATAACAATGATGTGACACTTCTTGGATATAATACTTATGCCACAGGACAGTATGGTATCGCAATTGGTTCAGAATCAGATGTCCGGTCAACAGGAGGTATATCAATGGGATACAATACCTATGTTCAAAGTGGTGCTAATTATTCGATTGGTTTAGGACATACTGTAAGTGTATCAGATGATCATACGGTAGCAATAGGATATCTTGCGAACACAAGTAGACTGTATTCGTTGGCATTGGGATCAAATTCAGCTAACAGTGGAGATTCGTCGATTGCAATGGGAGCATTTAGTTTATCCAGTGCAATTTCGTCTGTAGCGATTGGAGATTCGGTTGAAACATCGGGATACCGTTCAATCGCTATTGGTTCGCATGCTAAAACTTCAGGAAGTTCATCCATTGCCATAGGACCAGGAGCAACAACTGCGCAAGATCAGGCTATGGTGCTTGGTGGCGCAACGAGTTCAACGCGTATGAATGTGGGTATTGGAACGGCAACGCCAAATACCTATGCATCGATGACTTTAGCGGATACGGATCGCGGATTCCTTATCAATAGAATGACAACAGCATTGAGAACAACTCTCGGTAGTGCATTGACGACTTCAGAACAAGGGTTAATGGTTTACGATACGGATGCGAATATTTTATATACATGGGATGGAACTCAATGGAACTCCAATACCGATACTGACGCCCAATCATTGTCGCTTACAGGTACTAATCTTACCATCTCAAACGGTAATACGGTAGATCTTTCATCTATCGATACAGACACACAACTAACAGAGGCCGAGGTAGATGCTTACGTAGCGAACAACGGTTATTTGACATCTTTCACAGAAGTAGACGGTGATCCTACGAATGAGATTCAGGATATTTCATTGACAGGAACAGACCTTACGATTTCAAGCGGATCAACAATTGATCTTTCGTCAATCGATACAGATACACAATTAACAGAAGCAGAAGTAGACGCTTATGTGGCAAACAATGGTTATTTGACATCTTTCACAGAAGTGGATGGTGATCCTACAAACGAGCTTCAGGATATCTCATTGACAGGAACGGACCTTACCATTTCAAGCGGGTCAACAATTGATCTTTCTTCGATTGATACGGATACGCAATTAACAGAAGCCGAGGTAGATGCTTACGTAGCGAATAACGGTTACCTGACTTCATTTACAGAAGTGGACGGCGATCCTACAAATGAGCTTCAGGATATTTCATTG
>QKAV01000024.1 GCA_003247185.1 Crocinitomicaceae bacterium | reverse complement strand
GCGAACTTCCCGTTCGGGCTTCAGTCTTCACAAGCTCGCGCTTGTTCTTATCACGAGCTTAATTTTATTTTATGTTAATCTTTCCTTCAGCCTGGCGAACTTCCCGTTCGGGCTTCAGTCTTCAATCATCATATCCTCAATGAAAGAAGGATGGCAAAGTTAGAGAAAAGATATGAATCAATAAAAACTAATTTAACCTGGAGTATATGCATACTCTATGTGTTCAATTTTTGTTTCATTTCTATTTAATATGATCGAAAAGACATCGAATCGCGAGTAATAATCCAGTTTTTTACTGTTTATATAGGCGTTAGCCACCTGTATGATCTGTTTTTGTTTTGCCCTTGTAACCGCGCTATAAGGTTCTCCAAATATGGTACTGTTCCTCGTTTTCACTTCAACAAATACCAATTCTTCTTCTTTTAACGCGATAATATCAACCTCCAGGTGTTTCCATCTGTAATTGCGTTCGAGAATGCTGTATCCCCGAGTAAGTAAAAAATTACAGGCGATCTCCTCTCCTTTCGCCCCAAATTCAGTGTGCAATAATTGTGTCATAGTAGTAAGTCTTTCTTTTAAGTTATAAAAAATGAACGTATTATCTGAAATGTTGTATAGTCAATTATGCTGCGAATTGTATTCATTTTCCTCTTATCATTTTCGGCTTTCTCACAGGAAGACAGTGTCCTTTTTTTAGGCAATTACCAGAAGGTATGTGTTCCCTCCCCGTTTGTACACAAATCTGACTCCCTTCCTGACAACCTGAAAGATTATTCTATGGTCTTTATTTATTCCGGAGCGCATTCATTTCTGGACTCAAACGACATCGAACGAATCGTTCTGTATGTACATCAGGGTGGAAATATCTACATCGGCGGAGAAAACTGGCCGCTGCAGGCGGAATTAAATGAAGTGACCAATTTCCTTTTTCAAAAAACCTGTTACGGAAATTACGATGGAGTAGATGCCGAGTCCGCCAAAAACGGACGTCTTGAACTATCTGCACTGGATAGAATCCCCTCCGGAAAAAGTACAACCTCTTTACCTTTGGATCCCGGTATTAACGTGGAAGCATGGACAAATGATCAGCCGCTTATCGTAAGTGCGGTTATGGGAAAGGGTAAATTGGTAATGGATGGCGGGTATTCCCGGTTCTACTGTGAATTTGAATCAGAGGATACCAAAAAAGTCTGGGAAAGCATTGTCCGTTTCTTTGAAGAAAACTAAACGATCCCTATCAATTCAAGCGTTTCCTTACTCGCCGCCTGTTCTGCACGCTTCTTGGAAGAACCAATTCCTCTTCCGTATTCCTGCTCTCCGATCATTACCCGAACAATATATATCCATTCCGCTCCCCTGTTCTCTTCACTAATCACCTCGAAGGTCAGTTCAAAATGGTTTTTCTGACTCCAGATAAACAATTTAGATTTAAAATCAATCTCTTCCTCCAGGATCGTGTTCAGGTCAATATACTTCAAGAGTATATGGTTCTCAATACTTTTCTTCACGCTTTTCAAACCGCCATCCAAATAAATCGCGCCGATAAGAGCTTCAAAAGCATTTCCTTCCAGGGTCTCAAGCTTAATGGTTCTGCTTTGATTATACCGAAGTACTTTGGAAATTTCCATTTCATTTCCAATCATTCCCAGGGTTCTTCTGTTTACGATCTTGGACTTGATTTTTGTAAGATAACCTTCATCCTCATCCGGATAACGCACGTAAAGCATCTCTGCCACCACAGCATCTAAAATGGCATCTCCCAGAAACTCAAGTCTTTCGTTAGAGATTTCATTATTCATGTTCGCAATGGACTTATGCATAAGTGCCTTAAGAAAAAAGTGCATCTTTCTTGGCTTGTACCCAAATCTTTGATGCACAAATTCGCTGACCTCTTTTTCATAGGTCGATCTTGGTCCATTTAAAAAAGGAAGTATTGCGAGCAATCAGCCTTTAAATTTGCGTACGATCAACGTGGTATTGTGACCGCCAAATCCAAAGGTATTTGACAGAGCGATATTCACAACACGTTCCTGAGCCTTGTTGAACGTAAAGTTTAACTTGTTATCTAATTCAGGGTCGTCAGTGAAATGGTTTATAGTAGGAGGAACGATGTCGTTTTTAACAGCCAATACACTTGCAATTGCTTCAATAGCACCTGCAGCACCCAATAAATGGCCTGTCATAGACTTCGTCGAACTGATATTCAAATTATAGGCATGATCACCGAATACAGCTTGAATAGCTTTAACTTCTGCGATATCTCCCAGTGGAGTTGAAGTTCCGTGAACATTAACATAATCAACCTCTTCAGGTTTAATATTTGCATCTTCCAGTGCAGCGATCATAGTGTTACGTGCTCCGATCCCTTCAGGATGTGGAGCAGTCATGTGGTAAGCGTCTCCTGACATCCCACCTCCGATCACTTCTGCATAGATTTTTGCACCGCGCTTTTTCGCATGTTCGTACTCTTCCAGGATCAAAGCACCTGATCCTTCACCAAGTACAAAACCATCACGATCAACATCAAACGGACGGGAAGCTGTTTCCGGAGATTCGTTTCTTGTAGACAATGCTTTAAGCGCATTAAATCCACCCATTCCCATCTCGTTTACACATGCTTCGGATCCACCTGAAACAATAACGTCGGCTTTACCAAGTCGGATATAATTAAAAGCATCAATCAACGCATTGGTTGAAGATGCACAAGCAGAAACCGTAACATAGTTTGGTCCGCGGAAACCATATTTGATTGAAATATGTCCCGCAGCGATATCTGCAATCATTTTAGGGATGAAGAAAGGATTGAAACGAGGTGTTCCATCTCCCTGAAAATAAGCCTGAGCTTCATCCTGAAATGTCTTGAGTCCTCCTATCCCCGATCCCCAGATCACACCAATGCGATCCAGATTAGGGTTGGACTCCATTAACGCAGCGTCTGCTATGGCCTCTGTAGCAGAAACCATAGCGAACTGCGAAAATCGGTCTAATTTCCTTGCTTCTTTTCTATCAATATAGTCTTCAACATTGAAGTCTTTGATTTCGCAAGCAAATTGTGTTTTGAACAACGACGCATCATATTGGGTGATCGGAGCAGCACCACTCTTACCCTCAATCAATGCTTTCCAGTATTCATCAAGTGTATTTCCAATTGGCGTTAAGGCACCTAATCCTGTGACAACAACTCTTTTCAGTTCCATAAATGCTCGTTTATTCTTACTTTCTACTGTTTAAATTAGTTTGCGTTCTCTTCAATATAAGAGATAGCGTCTCCAACAGTCTGAATGTTTTCAGCTTGATCATCCGGAATAGCAATATTAAATTCTTTCTCGAATTCCATGATCAATTCAACTGTGTCAAGTGAATCAGCTCCAAGGTCGTTTGTAAAACTCGCTTCGTTAGTTACTTCACTTTCTTCAACACCCAGTTTATCTACGATAATAGATACTACTTTTGATTTAACGTCAGACATTTCTTCTAAGTTTTTAAGGGTTAATCAGGGGCAAAGAAAACCACAAATTATGAAAAGACAAAATATTATTCATAATATTCGATAACCTCCCCAATCAGTTTTCGGCTAAGATCAGGCACTTTCACACCTTCAGCAGGATGTCCGACAGGAATTAAAAGAAAGGGCCTTTCATTTTCCGGCCTGTTTAATGCTTTAGCTATGAAGTTCATAGGACTAGGCGTATGCGTTAACGCCACCAGACCAGCATGATGTACAGCCATTAAAAAGAATCCCGCAGCCAGACCAACTGATTCCGGCACATAATAATTATTCAGCTTCTCTCCCTTAGGTCCTATTTCATAAGGTCGTTTCATGATCACCACAATCCAGGGTGCCACATCAATGAACTCTTTAATAGCATCTGTCCCCAGTGGTTCCAGATCTTTTAGCCATTGTTCGCTCATACGGCCTTCATACGATTTACGCTCTTCTTCTTCAGCTAAAGCTCTTAATTTCGATTTCAACTCCGAATTGGAGATCAAACAAAAGGTCCAGGGTTGTTTGTGTGCTCCCGAGGGAGCGGTAGATGCTGTCATAATAAGATTCTCCATCACTTCTTTCGGAACAGGTTTATCCGAAAACTCTCTTACCGAACGTCTTTTATCCGCCCAACGATAGAACTCTTTTGACCGCTCTATCATTTCATCATCGGAATAATTTTCTTGTGTATAGTTGATAAAAGGATGGTTATCTTTCATTTTATATGGTTTTACCTTCTAAATATAGCCAATAAATCCTGTTACTTTTTTCAGGATTCCGTTATAGCTTTCATGAAACTAACCTTGCTCTTTGTTGCCCTTCTTTGCGGTCTTTTCTCAATCAGCCAGACAAATAGTATTTCCGAAATACTATCTCAAGACCCCATACGAACTGAAAAAATTAAAGTGGAAAACAGTTCATCAACGAAATTGATCCCTTCAAAATTTTCGAATGATGTTTTAGCTCAGTCTTTCTTGGACCCCGATAATTTATCTGTTATTAAAGTCTATTACATCTATACTGCTTACAAACGAAGTGCGACCTTTGATCAAAAGCAATTAGACCTCAAACGGCTAACCAACCTAAGTAAGCGTTTTCCCTTCCTTTTTAATGATCCTATGATTGAATGGGAAGTTATTGAACAGACCGGTTGTACGGATTACACCGTCGGGGATGATTTCTATCACGGTTTTATTATTGTACACCGACCAAATGATGAAGCATCGAGGAAAAAGGAGATCGAGCGGTTATTAGAAGTGCTGAATGACCCTTCAAAAGATTTTCCTGAGCCACAGCTAGACCCTGTTTCGCCACAATTAGAGGGGTCAATTAGCACAGATACTCCGGTAAACAAAAAACCGGATGCCCCGGCCACCTATACTGACGGCGATTATGCCCTCTATCAATATTTCCAAAGAGAGCTTCACCCAAAAAGTATCGGTGAAAAAAGAGAAGATCTATGGGTGGAAACTGATCTCGCCATTGATCGATTCGGTAGGGTGGGAAATATTTCTTACGACAAAGATTATCCCGTCTATATTACGGATGAAATCAGTGAGACCTTACAAACAATGGGGCCCTGGAGTCCTGCCCAGCTTGGAGGGAGTCCGGTTGCTTCCAATGTGAAATTATCAATCCGTGTTTCCTATTCCGGAGCTGTAAATGGGATGTTCACCCGTGATGGAAACAAACCGAACTTCATTTCGGACACAAACAGTACAGGACTCATTTCCAGGGAAGAAACAGAAGAACGGGAATCATCTGCCGCCTTGTCAAACACCGTTTACAGGGGGCTCAACGTGCTCGAAAAGGACACCAGATATGCACTGGTTATGGATGTAACCGGAAGTATGGCGCCAAACATCGCTGCGATGAAAAGATGGATTGAGAAAAATGCTTCAAACATGGATTTCACAAGTTTCAGCTTCTACAATGATGGCGATGGTAAACCTACCAGTCAGAAAAAGAAAGGGGAAACGGGTGGTATCTACATGACGACCTCGGTTGACGAAATTGGCCAGGTCATTGAAAAAGCAGTTTTAGCGGGTTCAGGAGGAGAAATATCCGAAGCAGATATCGAAGCGCTTTTATATGCGATTGAAAATGACCCTGATTGCGAGGAACTTCTATTGATCGGGGATAATTATTCTGATATCCGGGATCTATCTCTTCTGAAAAATGTATCGAAAAAAGTAAATGTCCTCCTTTGTGCCGCTCCGACATCCGTACGTACTGAATATTTAACACTCGTGAAATCTACCGGGGGTGTTTTTATATTGAACGGAGTTGCTTACTCGCTTGATAAGCTGCAGAAAGGAGATCGGATAACACTTCAATCGCATGTTTACTTGTTCAATGGGACTGACTTCAAATTGAAAGAGGTGCTACCGAAGGGTTAACATTAGTTTCATCTGTTTCCAAATATGTATGCTGGCGCTTTTTGTACCTTTGCGCTATGAACAAGACGAAACTTGCCATTTTTGCTTCCGGAACAGGTAGCAATGCCATTAAACTGATTGAGTATTTCAAGGGACATCCATCCATCGAAGTCGAGATGGTTTTGAGCAACAAGATCGATGCAAAAATCATGACTACCGCCTCGGATATGGGAATTCGCACGGTATTCCGCGATAATCATTTTGTCGCTGACGGAGAACAGCTTTCAGCTTTCATGGAAGAAAATGGAATTGAGTGGATTGTTCTTGCCGGTTATTTACGCCTGATTCCAGTTGAATTGGTAGAAGCTTATCCGGGTAGAATTATTAATCTTCATCCCGCATTACTACCGGATTATGGCGGAAAGGGCATGTATGGAAATAATGTGCATCGTGCAGTTCTCGAAAACAAGGAGAAGGAATCCGGTATTACCGTTCATTTGGTCAATTCAAAATTTGATGACGGCGCTATTCTTGCGCAATTCCGTTGTCCTGTCGCACCAGATGATAACCCGGAAACATTGTACACGAGGATTCAATATCTCGAGCACAATTATTTTCCGGTTGTAGTTGAAAAAACAATATTAAACCCACTTTATGCTTAAGTTTTTTGAAGATTTCAGTTGGACAGAATTATTCAAAGCCAGTATGGTATTATTTGCCGTTGTGGATATCGTTGGTTCAATTCCTCTGATTATAAAGCTAAAAGAACAAACCGGAGACATTCATCCGTTTAGAGCAAGTATTGTTTCCCTGTTCATTATGATCGGCTTCCTTATTCTGGGAGAAAATATCCTGAATTTATTTGGTGTGCAGGTTGAGGCATTTGCCGTAGCCGGTGCATTTATCCTCTTCGCGATGTCCCTGGAAATGATTCTGGGTGTTCGGTTGTTCAGGGATGAAGTGAGCGGAAAAACAGCAAGTGTGGTGCCGTTGGCCTTCCCTATAATCGCAGGAGCAGGAACAATGACCTCAATTATCTCACTAAGAGCCGAATTCGCTACAATTAACATCACGCTGGCGATCATCATTAACATCGCTCTTGTTTATGTTGTACTTAGACTGACCAAGCGCCTCGAAATTATTCTTGGTCCGGGAGGTATTGCGATCCTGAAAAAAGTATTCGGAATTATCCTTTTGGCAATTGCAATAAAGCTGTTCACTTCAAACGTGAAAATGCTGTTTATTAACGCTTAGTGGCCAGGGGTAAAACTTCCTGATCCGGAGCTGGTGCCTTCGATGATTTGCATTCCGTATTCGAATTTTTTCTCTACGACAACCTTTCCTTTCTTGTCGTAAATTCTGAATACGCCGTGCTTTAATCCTTCTTTGTACTCCATCTCCTGAAGCAACTTGCCTCTTCTGCTGTACTGACGCATCCACCCGTCAAGTTCCCCGTCCTTGTAATTTGATACTACGGCAGGAATCTTACCTCCGGGATAATACGCAATCCATTCTCCTTCCTTTTTTCCGTTTTTGTATTCTCCTTCTTCCGTTGGTTTAAAATCCTTGTCTGAGTACGAAATCGCCTTACCATCTTTGATGCTCTCCATCACAACATGCCCTTTCATGATGCTGTAGTCCATCGCCGATTTTTTCTTAAACAATTTGTAGGTCACCACATCTTTCGGACGACCATTTTCAAAATAATCCGTCCACTCACCAACTTTTAAGTTGTCTTTGTACTTCCCGGATAATTTCAATTTCCCGGAAGGATAATACGAAACCCAGTCTCCATTCAATTCTCCTTTAATAAAAGTCGATTCTTGAGTTTACCATTTTCCCAGTAGTTTTTCCAGAGCCCTTCCTCTTTACCATTGGCATAGTCTCCATCCATCAACAATGTTCCGTCTTCATACCACGTCTTCCAGTTCCCATGGCGTTCATCATTTTCAAACGTACCTTCCTTGAACTTTTGTCCGTTCTTATACAGATAGGTCCACTGTCCGGATTTCTTTCCTTCCTTGAAGTGCGCATAATAAGCTATTTCTCCCGTCGGATGCCAATAGGTCCAATCACCATGTTGTTCATTTTCTTTGAATGAACCTTCCATATCGCGGGTACCTTTATTGGTATACCAGGTCCATTGCCCATCCTTCATACCGTTCAGATACTGTCCATTCACATTTACCTGGCCATTATCGTAGAAATATTGATACGGTCCGTTGAGTACACCCTTTTCATAATGACTGACTTTCTCTTTTTTACCGGAATAGTATGCATACTGCCATTCCCCATCCTTGAAACCTTCTTTAAACTCTCCCTTCAGAGAAATAAAACCATAAATACTGTGCTCTTCAAAAGGTCCGTCTTTGAGTCCGTTTTTATAGTTGTACCACTCTTTAACGGCTCCTGTAGTATAAAATGTGAGAAACTCCCCGGTTCCATCTTTGATCGTTTGGGTATGCAACGAATCCGGAAGATAGAACTCCCACATATAGTTGTCTTCCCCTTTAACTTCTTCCACTGATTTTAATCTTCCATCTATATAGTAGTAGCTCCACTTTCCAACAGCCTGATCCATGTTATACTGACCTTCTACCTTTTTGTGGCCGGTTTCATAATACTCCACATACGTGCTGTCCTGGCGATCCAGATGAAAGAATCCGTGTTGTCGTTCCTTACCGTTCGGATAATAGGCGATCACTTCTCCTTCTAACATATCACGGTAGTAGTTGCGTACCTCTTCCAGATCTCCGTAGCGATCATAGTACTTCCATTTTCCGTGCTTTTCTACTGTTTCTCCGAGCTCATCCGTGTAATACTTCCCTTCGGACTGAACCTGTGTTTTATTAAAGTCCCAGTAGGTCTGTTTCAATTTGGATTGATTCTCTTTCTTCACCTCCTGTGCCAACAGAACGTGAACAAAAAATAAACTAATTACAAGGAGAATTCTATTCATTAATATGCGTTTGATTAAAATAACTCTCAGATTGAAAATCGTTACTACAATCCAAGTATTCCTTGTGTGATCAGGAATATTCCTGATGCAACAAAAATGATTCCAATCAATCTGTTTAACTGATTCAATCGTTTATGGGTTACTAAGGGTTGTAGTTGTTTTGCTCCTAAAATTTTAAGAAAATCGATGGAAAAGAACGTCGTCAATATCGTTACAAAGAAGATCAGCATTCCATATTCATGATCTGCTCCTTTCGAGTATCCTGCTCCCAGCGTCATCACACTAAACCAGTAAAACACAACCAACGGATTGGCAAGATTAAGTAGAAATCCTTTTACGACCAACAATAAATAATCTCTTTTACGGACATTCAAATTGAAAACATCTTCTACTGCTCCGTCATCTACTTTTTTAAAGAACTGATAAATTCCGTATACGCCAAAAAGTGCTCCTCCAATAATCCGAACCAGGGAATTATTCTCTCCCTGCGAGAGCTCTTCCACCTGATTATAAAAGAAGTAAGCGATGAAAATGTAAACGATGTCATTTAACAGCACACCCAGATCGAAAGCAACTGCAGCTTTCACTCCACGTTTGATACTGGTTTCCAACAAGACAAAAAAGACGGGACCGATCATGATGCTTAGTACGCAACCAGTCAGAAAGCCTTTAATGATGATTTCCATTGAGTCAGGTGTTTGGTACAAAAGTAATGTTTCCATCAATCTTTCTTTCAACAACTAACGCTTAATACTTTTTTTTCATTGTTTTTGGGCCAATTTGCCATATATTGTTTAAGATTTTTACCTTTGCGGGCAGTTGACCTTATGGGTTAAAAAAATTCGTTTTTATGAAACTTGCAGCTGCGAACAAAAAACTGGACGCGATTATTTCGAAAGTAGAGAAGGAGGGGATCTCCGCAACAGGCCTTATTGATGACCTAAAGGAGTTACGTGAATATGCGTTAAAAGAGCAGGATCCACTTGTAACAAAGGTGCTTCGCTTAACCTATGAATTTTTGATCGAGAACAATACGTTCGATGTTCAGGCTCAGTATGAAGAAGATGAGGAGGAAAATGAATACCCGATCGAAATTGAAGATCAGGAAAATCTGCTTTATCTTTTGAACCTGCTTAAAAATGCAGATCACAAAATAAATCGTGAAGAAATTAAAGATTACAGAACTGCTTTAAAGCAAGAACTGTACTGATTTTTGGAAGATATCTCATTGAAAAAGTCTGTCGGTTGACAGACTTTTTTTTTGTTTTAGCCAACCATGTTTAAGAAGTCCACGTCTATGATAATAGATATTAGATTCTGGTTTGTTTAATATCTAATTGGTTTTTATTTTCCTTGCAGGTTACCTGAAAAGAGTTCCTACCTCTGATACTTCCAAAAAGAACTCTTTTCAGGTTTTTTTATTCGCAATATTTACAGAAAGAATGATAGGCAAAGGTGTGCGTAAACGGTGTGCCGACATCATAAATCTCCTCTAATAATGCGGCAATTTCATTCGGGAATTCACTGACGATTTCATCCAAATCAAGTTTACCCGCATTCAACCCGTGTAATTGAGCTTCTGCATCCAAAAAAGAATAAATCCCTGCATCCACATCAGCTTGATTGTCCTTAAAGATTTCTTTGAACATCCAGACGTACTGCGTTAATTGGATCAGGAATTTACGATTGCGATAACTCTTGGGAACATCCTCCTTTGCTGACATAAACCGTACATCCGTTTCATTTACCTTCCCTGATTTATAGTCGATAATCCGATAGCGGTCTCCTATTTTATCAATCCGATCGGCATATCCCACAAATCTGATTTTTTTGTCTTCACCATTTACCGGCAGAGTGGTTTCCAATTCCATCTTAAATTCCAGGTATTCAATCGTCATGGGTTCCTGAAGCGCCATGACGAACTTCCTTTCATTCTTGAGAAATCTTCCGGTAAGATCCTTAGCCATTTCATAGGCGAGATAGTTATGCCCCTTTTTAAAGTTGTTTTTATCCGTGTTGAAAAACTTTACAAATCTGCTTTCTAAAACCACCGGATAATTTTTAATCAGCTGATCCAGTACCAAACTGGTAATGGGTTGAGGTGTTCGTTCGAGCAGTTTCGAGTTTTTATCCGTCGGATTTTCTTTATAAAACCTGGCGTACGGTTGATACAATTCTTCCAGTGTCTCGTGAATTAATGTTCCGAATGTGGCACTCTCCAATTCTTCCTCTATTTCCTGCGCTTCCCCAAAATCCAGTACGTACTTGTAATAAAAATCGAGCGGACAATTGATGTATGCCCGCAGCATCGAAGCGGATACAGACAGACTCATGAGCTGATCCAGGCGTGTCAGTACTACCTGATTTTTCTCTACACTAACCGGTTCCGGTTCGCTCTCGTTTTCCAGGCTATAAATTCGCTCCGAAAGAATTAGCTGCTTATTATCCCGTGTCAATTCTTTTTCCAATTGCAAAACATAGCGACTGGGTTCGTACATCGCCATCGGGGAATCGGCATTCGAATAGGTGATAAACAAGCGATCACAATAGTGCAACAAGCGATAAAAATGATGTCCGAAAATCCCTTGTTTTTCTCTTGGAGTCGGCATATTATGGAATTGCCTTAAATCCATTGGAATTAATGTCTGAATGGGATTTGTCGGCGGCAATTTCCCTTCGTTCAATCCCAGACAGTAGATGTTTTGGAAGTCAAGGCCCCGTGTCTCCAGAAGTCCTGTAATTTGCAAACCATCGATCGGGTTTCCGTGATACGCTACTGCTTCCGTCATCCACTGGCGATCGAATAAGTGTCTGAAACTCTTGATGGAAATATCCTGAAGTTCACTCAAGTCGAGATTTTCAAATGCAATAATACTCTTGTAAAATGCCTCGAGTGATGCCTTTTCAAATGCCGCATCTTTTTCTAGCTCTCTGAAGATAAATGCGGACATCGCCTTCAGACAATCGGTTGCTTTTTTCCAATCCGCATTCCAGCTGTCACGAAGCTGTTTCAGAAGTTGATAGAGCAGGTCAGTTTCGCGGATCGTGGATTTTTTTGCCTTTAAGATCCCTTCTAAGGTGATAAAGATCTGATTCCGGTTGATAATCCATGTTTCCAGTTCTGCAATGCGTTGTTGTTCTTCTTCCGAAACAATGGATTGCAGGTAGGGATGTTTAATCAACTTTAATATATCCGCATGGTAAAAGGCATTTGTCTTGAAGCGAAGCTGATTCGACTGAATGGAAAATACCAGATCAACCAAAGTGCGTCTGAATGGAAAATACCAGATCAACCAAAGTGCGTACAGCTGTCGACCGCAAGGGTATTCCCATGGAAATATTTGCTTTCCCAATACTTTTAGGCAAATTCTTTACTACCGTTGTTATCAAACTTTCATCTGCCAAAAGCAATAAGGTATTTTTCAGTTCGCCTGGCGACAACTTGCTCAGCTCATCCGCCATCACTTTTACCTGCCCCGTATGCTGTGCACAGGCAACGATATCTATCTTCAGCTCCTTTTGAGCAATTTGGTTCTTTAGGGGGTTATGCGGTTGGATTTCCCGGATGTAGGATCGGATAAAGCTCCCGGCTTCATGATGTGGTTTGCTCATGTAGTACTCATCGGCATCCGTAAACAAAACCGCCTTGCCCATATTTACCAATTGTTTGATAATGCTGATCTCCGCAGGTGACAGTGCGTTAAAGCCGGCGAAAATAAACTGACCTTTCTCCTTCCCTTTCAGGGCCAGATCGATCTGCGTGGAAAGAATCCGGAAGCCTTTTCCTCCGTAGGTAAGTTCCTGCGCTTCCAATCGCTTGTTCAAACGATGATAATACTCCGGAAGTAAATCCCAGAATTCCATAAAGCGTTTTTGTCCCTCCGTAAGTTCCGTACTGTTAAAACTCCATTGCTCAATCTCTTTGATATCGGCCAGATTTCTGAAAATATCCTTCGGATCAACCAGGTAACGGTCAATATCTGCAAAGTCATTCAACAACAATTCTCCCCAGGTCAGGAACTCCTCGAAACTTGCTTTAACCGGATCTTTCTCCAGTTCTTTATGGACTTTATACAATTGCAGCAACAATGAGGTCCGATCAATAACGGTTGGACGAATTGATTTTTTCATCCATTGATCGATCGTTGTGATTTCAGGTGCAATTACCGGGCGTTGATACCTGTCCGCAATCGCTTTTTGCAGGTATTTCCGCATCCGGTTCGATGGCAGCACAATTGTAAAATCCTGTGGCTCATACCTGGAATCGAAAATGTAGTGTGCTATCTCATCTACAAACCTCATCCTTTCTTGCTTAAGAAGGTCCAATAGGTGTTTTTATTCAATAAGCCGGATTTCGCTTCCGGATAGTAGCCTGTGAATAAGGCCGGAATCTTAATCTTTCCGCGCTTTTCCCAATCTGTCTTGTAGGCCTGCATACCATTGGGTGTGACCTCCAAAAGATCTATCTGTTGACGGGTGTGACTTCGCCAGAAATACTGTTCCACATCCATCTGGTTTACAACCAGCCATTTGTAGCGTTCTGCGATAACATAATTTCTCCACAGTACATCCATGTCATTTCTTAAAAACGTCGGATTCAAATTGCTGATCAATACGTTCCGCATTCCATTGTCCAGGAAATAGAAACAATATGATTTCTTGAGTTCGTATCGTTGTTCGGTATGGTAGCTTGGAAGGGCCAAGATGAGATAGGCATCGATCAGTAATTTCACATATCGTTCAACTGTTTCATTGTCCAGATCTATTTTTTCACCGATCTCATTGTAACTAACCGGCTCTCCGACATGAAAGGCTAATTGTGCCATCACCCGCATCAGTTTATCTCCTTTATTTACTCTGTCATTCGGTCCGAAATGGGTAATGAGTATGTCCTGTACCAACTCTCTCAGGGTGAGCTCGGCATGAGGCAGATCGTCAATCACTTTCGGGAAATTTCCAAAGATCAGTCGCTCTTCCATTAACCTAGATTCCTCGGCTATTCCAAAATGCTGGGCCGCTTCGTAGAAGGTTGGCGCAAAAATCGTGAAGACCATCCCGTTTGCCTCCAGTACTTCCAGTAAAAGCTCATCAAGGATCGGACGAAAAGAACAGACAAGGATCAGCGAATGCGCAATTTCTCCATTTAATGCTGCTTCAACAACTTCCTGCAGTTCATCACTCTCATGTGCATTATTCAGAATAAGGTATTCCTGATGCTCATTGGCAATCTCTGCACGAAGATCACTTTTCTTGGTACAATTCACTAAGGAGAAGGAAGCGTTAAGCTCACCGAGAATTTTCTCAACCAATGCGATTTTACCTACATTCTTTGGTCCCTGAACGAGTAAGATCTTACTTTCCTGAAGTGCTTTCTTTAATAGATCGGCTTGTATTCTTTTCATCAACTTTGATTTGTCTCAAAGCTAATAAAAGTATTTTTTGATTGAAAGTTGCGAATTAAAACAATTCCAGGCGATCGAAAAAGCGGAACGGACGAGGTGAATTCATAAACTTATTTCCTCCGTAAGCCTTCAATACGATAAAGAGGTCTTCGGACATTACCACTCGGGTCCATGAGAACCCTTCCGGATAACTATCGGCCAGTCCTTCCACCGCTTCCCCTCCGTTCGGAAGCTGAATCTCTTCTGCGGGACTGTCTGCCGGTGAGGCAATAAAGCGATCTGCCAGTTCTTTCAGTCCGGTATCAAAAGTCCTTTCATATACTTCGATCACATAGGTGTTCCCCTGCCCCAGTTCCACGTAG
>QKAV01000167.1 GCA_003247185.1 Crocinitomicaceae bacterium | reverse complement strand
CGCTCGTCATCAATGATCGAACTGAACTTAACGAGGTCTGACTTAATGTTCCACTTATTGCCCTCTTCTATTTTGGAGCGCGCGTATTTTACGATGAGTTTGTTGATCTCACTATACCTGCTATCTCCGAGTTTGGACATCAGTTCATCTACCACATTGCCCAGAATTTCTTCATTGTTGAAGGAAACTTCGAAATCATTAGGCAGATCAAGATCACGGCTGAAAGCTTTAATCAGTTTTAAATTGAAGCGATCGATGGTCATGATGCTAAAATCCTCATAGCGATGGAGAATATTTCGCAATACACTGCTGCATTTGCTAATAATGAATTCTTCATTCAACTTTGTTTCATTGCACAGTGTTTTCAGCAACTGTTCCCCCTTGTTTTTGTGAAATTCCGGGTGACCGATTTCATCCAGAGCGGTAATAATCCGTTCTTTCATCTCGAATGCGGCCTTGTTTGTAAAAGTCATTGCCAGAATGCTCTTAAAAGCTGTGCTGTTCTCATCGTCAGTGAGGATGAGTTTGAGGTATTCCTTAACCAAATGATAAGTTTTGCCGGATCCGGCAGAGGCATTAATAATATGAAGTGGTTTTTGTAAGGAACTCATCGTACTAATGTAACAATTAGATGTGTTTTTATTCGTAACTTTATGGAATAACTCACGGTCTGTGCCGTTAAACTGGAAGAATGAAGAATGTGAGACCTTATTTCTTTAGCGCTGTTGCTCTTTTAACAGCTATAACCTCCTGCAAAAAAGATAAGCAGGATGATACGCCGGTAGAAACACCGGTAGTGCAACTTCAAATGGATTTATACCCTCAATTTGGCACGGAAACCATGAAATTGGATTCGGTTTATGTCACGGATGAAGGGTACAAAATCAAGTTTACCACTTTGAAGTGCTATCTCGAAAATGTACGCTATGGTTCGACAGTATTGAAAGATGCCTGTTTGTTTGATTATGGGACAAATGGGACGTATCTGTTCAAAGCAGACGGAACTCCGTCCGCATTTCCGGGTTTAAGTACGAACATAGGTGTTCAGAGCTCCATTAATCACAATGACCCTTCTGCCTGGCCAACATCGAGTGCTTTAAATATTTTGAATGCTAATGATATGCATTGGGGGTGGAATCCGGGATATATTTTTGTTAAAATTGAAGCTAAAGCGGATACTTTGGTTGATGCGACCGATAATTTTGATCTTAACGTCGTATTCCATGCCGGAACGGATGCCTTTATGCGTGATACAACATTTTCAGCCATAACCTGGGTGAAACAATCGGATGTACTTTACAAGGGTACGATGAAGGTTGATCTATTGGAATTCTTGCGTGGAAATACGAACCCTATTGATTTGAAGTCGGAATATACATCACATTCTGCTCCGGGGCAGGAACCTCTTACAGGAAAGGTGGTCGATAACTTCAAATATGCCTTAAGCGTCGAATAATGATATTTCAGCGACTTTCTATTGTAGCACTGCTAAGTATTGCCTTTCTTTTATCCTGTAAAAGAGATAAGGTTTCTTTTGAACCAACCCCATATACGCTCAAGATTCCTTCGCATTTCCCCAAAATGATTATCCCTGATGATAATCCGATGACTGTTGAAGGAGTAGAGCTGGGAAGAAAATTATTCTATGAGAAATTATTAAGTGGCGATAATACGATGTCTTGTGCAGATTGCCATTCACCTCAGGCTGCTTTCTCCGACCCGAATCAGTTCTCAACCGGAATTGACGGAATTCAGGGAAACAGAAACTCGATGGCTTTGATCAACCTGGGATGGGCGACGACATTTTTCTGGGATGGTAGAGCGCATACATTAGAAGAACAGATTTTGCAACCGGTTGAGAACGTAATTGAATTACACGAAACCTGGAAAAACGTTGTTAGCAAATTGAATGGATCGGTGGAGTATACAAATATGTTCTTTAAAGCGTTTGGAGAAGAAGGCGTGGATTCAACAAAAGCTGCGAAGGCGATTGCACAGTTCTTAAGGACCATGATATCCGGATCATCCAAGTATGATGTGATGTATAAATATGAAAATGGCTTTGATCTCACTGATCATGAACAGACGATATATGCATCCGTAACTGCACAGGAATGGCAGGGGTATTCGCTCTTCAAAAGTCTGGATGGGGCAGATTGTTTCCATTGCCATAATGGTGCCCTGATGCAGGTGATGAAATTTAGTAATAACGGACTGGATGCAACTTTTGCCGATCTGGGCAGAGGGGGAGTAACCGGAAATCCGGATGACAATGGCAAATTTAAAGTGCCTACTTTAAGAAATATTGCATTTACCGCGCCTTATATGCATGATGGTCGATTCAGTACAATCGAACAGGTTGTGGATCATTATTCATTTGGAATTCAAAACAGTTCAACAATTGATCCATTAATAGAATATGCATTTCAGGGAGGAGTTCAGTTGGATCCAACACAGAGAGCACAACTGATTGCCTTTTTGAATACGATGACGGATTATGATTTCATCAATAACCCGGATTTTCAAAAGCCTGAATAAATGCTAAATTTGCTTGTCCCACAATATTAGTATGATTGACGAAAGAAGACTTACCACCGAAGAAAAAGCATTAAAAGTAAACCTGACATCTGATGTTTATGGCTGTTTTGCAGAAATTGGAGCAGGCCAGGAAGTAGCAGCAAATTTCTTTAAAGCAGGAGGAAGTTCGGGAACCATTGCACATACTCAAAGTGCATACGATATGAAGGTTTCCGATTCAATGTATGGCAAAGCGGAGAGATATGTTTGCGAAGAGCGATTGGTTACCATGCTTGATATTGAATACAGATCGCTTTGTGATAAATTGCCTAATAAACATAAGGAAGCACGGTTCTTTGCATTCTGCAATACGGTGGAATCTTTAAACTATCATAAAACCAATCAGGGACAGGGATGGGTAGGTGTTCGTTTTCAACTTGCTTTGGATTCGGAGCCGAACGATATTATTCTGCATATCAAAATGCACGATAACAGCCATAAAGCACAACAGGAAGCTATCGGTATTTTGGGGGTAAATCTGATTCACGCATGTTATTTCCATAATCATGATTTGGATGAGTTTTTGGCGAGTCTCGTTCACCGATTACCGCGCGAACGAATGGAAATTGATATGTTACGCGTTTCCGGACCGGATTTTGAAAATGCCGATAATAGAATCATTGCACTCAATCTCGTGAAAAGAGGGATAACGGATTCCACCATGTTTGATTTAAGTGGAAATGTCCTTCAGCCTGCGACGGCTTTATACAAAAAGAACATTTTGTTGATGCGTGGTAGATTCAGACCGGTTACCAAAGTGCATATTGACATGTTGGAGAAAGGTCTGAAACAGTTTCTGGCAGAAGAAGGATTGCGAGCGGATAATGTCCGTGTGATTGTGGAATTGACCTTGAAGGATCTTACCGCGGATGGAAAAATTTCAGATAAAGATTTTGTAGATCGGGCGGAGTTATTGGGATCGCTGGGATATACTGTAATGATCTCTAATTATTTGAAGCATTACAAAATGGTTGACTACCTGGCTCCGATTAGTCGTGGTCATTTGATGGGAGTTATTCTCGGTATTTATAACTTGCATACGATTTTCGATGAGCGTTACTATGATAATCTTCCGGGGGGACTGTTAGAAGCATTCGGAAGAGGGTTCGGACATAATGTGAAAATGTATGTTTATCCGGCCAATAACGTAGAAACTGGAGATTTGTATTCGCTCGATAATTTCGCCGTGCCTAAAAACCTTGTAGGACTTCTTCAATATATGAAAGACAACAATAAATTGGCGAGCTATGATGAGTTTGATCCGTCACTGTTAGGGATCATCTCGGATGATGTTCTTGCTAAAATAAAAACCGGTGCCACGAGCTGGGAAGAAGATGTTCCTGAAGAAGTAGTGAAAGCAATTAAGTATTATGAGTTGTTCGGATATAAACGTCCCGAACATGAACTGCAATCGTAAGGATTCATGCCGCACATAAAAAATGCGTTATTTCGTTACCGCGTAATTGACTCCTGCATCAGGAATAAATTCAATCCTTATCCGTCAAAGCAACAGTTACGTGAAGCATGTGAAGAATCACTGTATGGAAGTATAAACGGATCACACATTTGCGATTCTACAATAGAAAAAGACCTTTTTGCAATGCGAATGGAGCATGATGCTCCCATAAAATATAGCAAGGCTAACGGAGGGTATTATTACGAAGATCCTGACTATACGATGGCTGACATTCCGCTTACATCGGATGACATGGAGGCCATCGAATTTGCAGCAAAAACATTGCTCCAATTCAAAGATAACGAGCTGTTTAAACAATTTGGTAGTGCCATAGATAAAATCGCTGACAGGGTTACGGTTTCAAAGTCGCACGATGCAGAATCTTACGTTCAGTTTGAAACAACGGCTTCATCGGGTGGGAGTGAATTTCTGAGTGATTTGTTGGGAGCGATCAAACAAAACTTCGTCATCGAATTTGATTACGGAAAATTTACAGAAGAATCATTCAGCAGGAGGAGAGTATTACCCCTGTTACTCAAGCAATATCGTAACAGATGGTATCTCGTATGTTTTGAACTGGAGAAAAAGGCATACAGAACCTTCGGACTCGATAGAATTGATGATCTGATTCTGACGAATGATGTTTTAGCAAGACCTTCGGATTTTAACCCGGATAATTACTTTAAGTACTCGGTTGGGATTACCAGTGGAAATCAAGTGCCGGAAAGAGTAACGATTAAGGCATCTGCGCTTGCGGCAAAATACCTGGATTCCTTGCCTATACATTCAACTCAAAAGGTAATAAATATGCTGTCGGACGGATCGTTCGAATTCGAATTGAAAGTAGTTGTAACAGAAGAGCTGATCAGAGAAATCCTGTCTTACGGAGGAGCGATAAAAGTTGTTGAACCGCTATCCCTGAAAAAGGAAATCCAACAAAGAGCACGTCGCCTATTGGAAGATTGATCTGCTTCAATAGAAGTGTTCCCCCCTCATATCACCTGTTATTTGTTTTATTTTTAAGGAAATCCTTGTATTTTTATGGGCTAACGCTAGCTTATGAAACTCCTTACAACTACGCTAACCGTTTCATTTATTTTGCTTGTATCTGTCGCTGTCAGGGCGCAGGATTGGGTAAAGTATCTTGAAAAACCGGATGTGGCAATTGAAATTGCAGAATGGAATGCAATTGACAAACGAATCGACAAAAATCACGATCTTATTGTTTTTAAGTATACCAATTTGAGTGACCGTCAACTTGTTTTGAAGTTCAATAGAGAACAGGATTATTCGAACAGCGGCACTTCAAATTCTGATAATGAATTTGTACTGGTACTTGAGCCGCATCAGACTGTTTCCTATTTCGATGATTCGAGAAATAAGATGTTCTACATTTTCAAAAAGGACAACAACGGTTGGATAAAAGACGTGCTTACCGATTTTCGACTTACAGACCTAACGATTGAATAATATGAAAGCAAGAATTCTCCTTTTATTATTACTTGTTTCAAGTTATCAACTGCTACAGGCGCAATGTGAAATAAACGTATCCGCGTCGCCAACATCGATTGTTTGTGGTCAGAGTGTGGTGCTTTCGGCATTTGGTTCTTCCACAGGACAGCTGGTACTCAATGAAGACTTTAACACAGGCGGTTTTGGTCCGGGATGGAGTTCAACACCAGGAGCAGTAAATTTTTCCAATCCATGTTCTCCGGGAGGTGTCGATGGCACACCACACGCCTGGATGGACAATAATACTTCGGTTCCAAGAGCATTAATCTCAGATAACTACGACCTTTCAGCAGCTACAGCCGGAGTTACAATTTGCTTCGATATGATGTTTGCAACTCAGGGTAATGCTGCTCCATGTGAAGGTCCGGATGAGCCGGATGAAGGTGTGTACCTGCAATACTCTACAGATGGAGGAACTACCTGGGTTACGATTCATTACTTTGATCCGAATGGAGGAAATGATCCGCAATTGACGAACTGGAACAACTGGTGTTTCGCAGTTCCTGCAGCAGCAATTACTTCAGGAACGATGTTTCAGTGGTATCAGGATGCTGATTCCGGAGCAGATTACGATCACTGGGGAATTGATAATGTTCAGATTTTCATGAATGACATCAATTCTGAAGTAGTTTGGTTACATGATGGATATTCTTACGGAGTCGGTAACCCGGGAGGAGATAATCCTACACCGGTATCTCCTACAAGTACTACAACATACACAGCGCAGATCACAACAGGTACCGGACAAGTTTGTACCGGTGATATCGAAGTAGTGGTTACCCCACCAATTTTTGATGTTAATGTAACGGCAACACCAGCAACAATTTGTACAGGTGATTGCGCAACCATAAGCGGAACTGCAAATGTTATTCAGGATCCGGGGGGGATAGAAACGTATGAAAACAATGAATTTTCAGTTGTTGCATCAGGTAGTGCTTCCGTAAATATCAATGTACAGGGAATCAATACCAACACCATTTATGATGGCTTAATTCAAAACGTCACGATAAACGGATTTAATTTCTCCGGAAGCTTCTTCTGTTCCAGTTTCGGAGGATGTAGCTGTAATGGCTCAACTATTTCTTTTGGTCAAACCTGTAACCTGGACCCTAGCGGTTTCACGGTTACGTTGACTTCTCCAGGGGGATGTTCCATTACATTGGTTCCGGCAGGAAATGCAACAGGAAATTACTCTAATACTGTTTTTGTACCTGTTGGAGGTACAACGCAGGGTGGGAGCTTCCCGACCGGAGGCCCATGGGCACCGAATGAAACGCTCTCGAATTTGAATGGTTGTGACCCGAACGGAGTCTGGACCTTATCGTTTGACGCTCCGGGATTGGGAGTAGGAATTGGAACACTTTCAGGTTGGTCGATTACGTTCGATGATCCTCCGGTTTATCAGCCGGTCTGTACAACCTGGTCGCCTACAACAGGCTTAGGGACTCCGGGATCTGTGAACACGACAGCGTGTCCTACCAGTTCAACCAACTATACATTAACGGTAAGTAATTGTACGCCGGGCTGTCCTACTCATGATGAGGTGGTAGCTCTAACTGTCAATCCGTGTGGGGGTTGTGTTCCTCCGAATCTGATCATTTCGCCTTTAGATGTTTGTTCACCTGCAACAGTTGATTTAAACACTGCAATTGGAGGTGGTTCAGATCCGGCAAACGTAAGTTTCTATGCCTCTCAGGCGGATGCTCAGAATGCAGTGAATCCTATTTCTTCAGTTGTTGGAGCTAGCGGTTCCTATTGGGTGCGAGCGGAAGATTTAACTGATCCGGGATGTTATTTGGAATATGAGATTGTTGTAACTGTTAACGGATTAGCGATAACAACCTCTGTTGTGCCGGAAAATTGTGGGGCTTCAGATGGACAAATTTCTATTACAGCAAGCAGCGGAAGTGGAAATTATTCATATTCGATTGACGGGGGAACGACCACACAAACGGGCTCTACTTTTAGCGGGTTAACTGCAAATACATACAATATCGTGGTGAACGACCTGACTACAGGATGCGCAGCTACGAGTACGGAAAATGTCTCAAATCTTGGAGGGCCATCTATTGACAATATTGCAATTACGGATCCTTCTTGTCCGGGAATGTGTGATGGTAGCATCACAGCCACAGTTTCCGGTGGTACTCCTCCATATACATTTGCATGGACCGATGGGTCGGGAAGCTCAGTTGGAACCAATAGTGCGACCATTTCAGGATTGTGTGCGGGAAATTATAACCTGGAAGTATCTGATGCTGCAGGTGGAACAACTCAAATTTTCTTTGATGACTTTGAAACAGGTGCGGCAGGATGGACCTTAAATAATGTGATGGGAGCAGAAGGCGCTGATCCGAATTATTTTGTTGTAAATGATAACGAAGGTGGAGTTGCACCAGGTGGA
>QKAV01000152.1 GCA_003247185.1 Crocinitomicaceae bacterium | reverse complement strand
TGTATATCGAATGTTTCACCCAAATACTTCGTACTCATCGCCGAACATTCCAGATGCCATCCCGGAAAACCAACACCCCATGGGGAAGGCCACTTCATGATATGTTCAGGAGAGGCATTTTTCCATAGCGCGAAATCCAGCGAGCTTCTTTTCTCATCCTGTCCATCCAGGTCACGGGTATTGGAGATCAATTCATCAATCTTTCTTCCGGAAAGTTCTCCGTAAGGGTGGTTTTCATTGTACTTCTCCACATCAAAATAAACCGAACCATGCGACTCATAAGCGAATCCATTGTCCACTATTGTTTTGATCATTTCAATCTGCTCAATCAGATGCCCCGTAGCGGTTGGTTCTATATTCGGCGACAAGGTGTTGAATTGTTTCAATACCTCGTGAAAATCGTTGGTATACATCTGAACAACCTCCATAGGTTCAATCTGTTCCAGACGCGCCTTCTTTGCAATTTTATCCTCACCTTGCTCCGCATCATCCACCAAATGTCCGACATCGGTAATGTTGCGCACATATCTCACTTTAAACCCAAGATGTAACAAATAACGATATACGAGATCGAAAGAAATAAATGTACGACAGTTCCCCAAATGCACATTGCTGTAGACCGTAGGACCACACACATACATTCCTGCAAAACCTTCCTGAAGGGGTTTAAACTCTTCTTTAACTCCCGACAGGCTGTTGTAAATTCTCAAATGTTGAGCTCTTGGATTCATCGTTTTTATTGAATATGAGTTTTCAACAAAAATAGGGTTAAATTCAATAATCACTTCGATGAATGCAGCGATTACAGCAATTAAGTTTTTAAAATTAACCTGCTTTATCATACATTTGCACTCAAGAAACACTACTTATAGAAATCGAACAGCCACTATGAGGATAACAAAGGCCTTACTACTGCTAGCGATTGTATGCACTTCTGCATCAAAATTACGCGCACAAAAAGACACAATATTCTGGTTCGCTGCCCCCGAAATATCAGCTTCCATGACAGATTCTCCGGTCAAACTAAGATTTCTTAGTTATGATCAACCGGCATCAATTACAATTGATCAACCGGCAAACGGAGCATTTACACCAATAAACATCAATCTCGCGGTTAACGATCTGGATAGCGTAGATCTTACGCCATACCTGAGCAGTGTTGAGAGTCCGGGAGGGAACATTGTAGGATCAAATGGTTTGCGAATTGTTTCGGATCAATTAATTTCTACTTACTATGAGTTGAGCGCAGGAACAAACAGAGAAATGTACTCTCTGAAAGGAAATAAAGCATTGGGAACTGATTTTTATACTCCTTTTCAGAAGTTCTGGGCCAATGGATCTACCACACCATCCTCATTTTCTTCAATAGAAATTGTTGCAAGTGAAAATAACACGACCGTACTGATCACACCTCGAACAGCCATTACAGGACATGTACAGGATGTGACCTTCTCCGTAACCTTGCAGCAGGGACAAACCTACAGTGCAAGAGATATGAATGTGTCCGCCAGTACTTCACTCGCCGGAAGTATTGTTTCTTCTGATAAACCCATTTCTGTTACTGTTCATAGTGGTGCACTTTCACAATCCGGTTGTTTGAGTACCGTAGGTGACCAGATCACAAGTTCTGCTTATGCCGGAAAAGACTTCGTTATTCACAAAGGAACAGGCTCAAATGACAGAATCTACATTCTTGCCACTCAAAACGGAACCAGTATCACGATCAATAACTCAACTGTGACTACCGGTTTAATCAGTTGGGGAGAAACGTACGAATATGCACTAACGGATACTTTCAATTTCATTCAGACAAGTAAACCTGTATATATGTGGCATGTTTCAGGGTATGATTGTAAATTATCGGGAGCACAGGTGCCTAATCTATTCTGTGCAGGTACATACACAACTGCCTTTAGTCGTTCAAGTGCAGATTCTCTGGGGTTGATTTTATATACCAGATCAGGTTATGAAAGTCAATTCCTGCTGAATGGAAACCCGGGTTTAATTAACCCTACCTCCTTCACAGATGTTCCGGGAACCTCAGGAGAGTTTAAAGTTGCCACTATTTACCTCAGCACAACGGATGTGCCTGTAGGATCATACAACCTTGTAGAAAACCTGGGAGATGTATTTGGATTAGGGGTACTTAACGGAGATGCTTCCTCTGCCAGTTCTTATGCGTACTTATCCGAATTTACATCTTATCCGTTTGTAGATGCCGGAGCAGATGATTCAATTTGTGCGAATACTTCAATCAACATCAATGGTCTTTCGGGTGGAGGAACAGTTACGGGAGTATGGTCTACTGACGGATTTGGTTCCTTCAGTTCACCCAATACAACTCTGATCAATGAATATGTTCCCAGCCCTCTGGATACTTTGGTCTCACCGATCAAGCTTATTTTAACTTCAACAGGGCCTTGTCCTGTAAAAAAAGATACTCTCTTTCTTACCGTGGACCCTGCGCCAATCGTAAGTGCTTCTGCTGATCAGGTCGTTTGTGCCAATAACGCAGATGTAACGCTTTCCGGCGAAGTAACCGGTGGAGCAACAACAGGAATCTGGAGTACGTTAGGATCAGGAACTTTTGCTCCTTCCCCAACTGACCTCAATGCGGTATATACACCTTCATCAGCAGATATTACTTCAGGATCCGTTCAGCTGGTACTGACTTCAACCAACTTTGGGTCGTGTCTCGCGGAAACCGACACCATGCAGGTAACTTTCTCACCGGAACCTGTTGTAGATGCCGGAGCGGATACGCTGTATACGTGTGAAAACAATCCAAATATTACCCTTTCGGGATCTGTGTCCGGAGGAACAACAACCGGAAAGTGGATCACATCCGGTACAGGATACTTTACTCCTGACAACCTGAACTTAAATGCAAGTTACCAGCCAAGTCCACAGGATATTTCCGGAGGGAGTGTCTGGATTTATCTGGAGTCTACTTCCAATGGTTCCTGTACACCGGTACAAGATAGTTTGATCGTCATTTTTACACCTGAACCAAGTGTGAATGCAGGACCTAATCAGATTGTTTGTGAAAACGATGCTGTAGTGGACCTGGCTGCCACCATCAGTGGTGCGACAACAACCGGAGTCTGGAGTGGCGGATCGGGAACTTTCTCGCCTGATAATACCACATTGACAGGAACGTATACACCAAGCGCATCAGAAATTGCAAACGGAACTGTATTTATCACATTAACATCAACCAATAATAACGGTTGTACTGCTGTAAGTGACGTGTTACAAATCAACTTTACAGCAAAACCATTCGCGAACTTCAACTACACGGAAGATTGTTTAGGTGAAGGCACCGTTTTAACGGACTTTTCGCTACCCGGATCAGGAACACTCACAGGCTGGGAGTGGGATTTGGGAGATATGAGTACAAGTACCAACCAAAACGTAACACACAATTACACTTCAGCGGGAAGTTATACTATTCAGTTGATCGCAACGAACAGTTTTGGTTGTAGTGATACTACTGCTAATCAGGTAGATGTTTTCCCGCTTCCAACAGCCAACTTCACCTATGCTTCAAACTGTCCTAACAACCAGATTATTGTAGATTTTACTGATGCTTCAACATCTGCTGATGCTATCAACTATTACTTCTATGACTTCGGAGGTCAGGGTGCGAGCGCAACTGCCAATCCTTCGCAGCTATTCAATGCTAATGCAGATTATTCCATAACCCATATTGTTGGAACTGTTAACGGTTGCTACGATACACTTGTTCAGATATTGAATGTGCCCGCTTTACCGAATGCAGCGTTCGGTTTCTCTTCTTCCAACGGGCTGAATATAGGTGCGCAATTTGATTTTGTGAATAATGCTACAAACGCAAGTACCTATTACTGGGATTTTGGCAACAATGAAAATTCAACTGAAGAAGACCCTAGTGTGACCTATTTCTCCAATGGAACATATACAGTTACACAATACGTAACAGGGGCACTGGGTTGTACGGACAGCACTTCTCAGGAAATTACGATCAATACGGTTACAACCGAAATTTCTGTTTTGATTCCAAATGCCATTTCGCCTAACGGTGACTTTAAAAACGATTATTGGAACCTGGACTTCCTGCAATTACTCTATCCGAATGCGCATGTGGAAGTATTCAATGAATGGGGACAACAAATCTTTGTTTCTGATGGCTATAAAATTCCGTGGGATGCTACTTACAACGGAGAGTTAGTCCCGGACGGAAACTACTTCTATGTACTTGATCTGACAGGAGAAGGCAAGGAAGAGAATATTTACAAAGGAACGATACTCGTATTAAAAAGCAGAAACTGATGAAAAGAATCGTATTCATATTTACACTTCTGGTCTCATTCTCAGGGATTTCACAGCAACGTGGTATCATCACTAATTTTATGACCAGTGACTACTACTACAATCCTGCGATAGTGGGAAGTAAGGGAATTTCAATGGCTAACATCGCTTACAGAAATCAATGGGTTGGCTTTAGCGGCGCTCCGTCACTTATCCTGGGAAACTTTAATGGTAGTGTTAAAGGAATGGGCAAACACGGGTATGGCCTTACTTTTGTTTCCGAAAGAACCGGAATCACACAAAGTACAGCTGCTTATCTGAACTACGCTTATCACATAAAATTAGGCGAAAAAACAAAACTCGGATTGGGTGTACAACCAGGATTCCTGCAGTACCGTGTGCGCTTGTATGATGCACAGTTAGCAGATGATAATGATGATGTATTAACAGGAACAGTCTACAGTGCAAACGCCTTTGATTTCAGTACCGGGTTCAATCTGTATCACGAGAAATTCTTCCTGATGGGATCCATCCATCATTTATTAACGGATCAGGTTAAGTTTACCACCTATAATTCCAATCTGGAGTCACATTTTACTGGAATCGCTGGATATAATATTAAAATCAAAAAAGGGCCGCTGATTCAACCAAGCGTTTTGGTGAAATATGCTCGTCCTGTACCGGTACAATACACTGCTATGCTAAAAGCAGAATTCAAAGACAAATACTGGATCGGTTTACAGTATCGTTCCAGCGATGCAATTGGTATCAATCTGGGATTGCACTTTAAAGAACGGTTTACAGTCATGTATGCCTACGACTACACCATTTCAAATTTATCCAATTATCAAAATGGATCACATGAAATCGCTTTAAGAATTAAGATCACAAAAGAAAAACCTTCGCTCGAAGAAGAGGATGACAAACTGAACAACAGTATCCTCGACGAGATGAAAAAAGATATGGAAGAACGGGAAAAAAACAAATAAAACCGACCATGAAAAAATTACTCAGCATATTTCTATTCGTATTGTTCTTTGTGTCATCAGCCCAAAAGCTGAATGCACAGATTGATACTTTATTCTGGTTCGCAACACCGTGGGTTACACCAGATCACGACGGAAACGTACAATTGGCCTATAGGATTTCTACTTTCGGAAACCCGGCAAATATTCGTATCCAGCAACCCGCTTCGGCATACGATACAGTCTTCACTGTTCCGGCGAACTCACTAGCCTCTATTCCTTTAAATCACATTGTGAATGCACTGGAGAGTAAACCGGCAGATGCCTTATTAAATACCGGAGTAAAAATCACATCAGACGAGTTAATCACGGTGGTGTACGATTTTATTTCGGATATGATAACGATCACACCCGGCACGCCCAACAACCCGGAGACATACTCACTAAAAGGACAAAACGGTATGGGTACCGAATTTGTTGTTCCCTTTCAAACATTATGGAATAACCGTGTACTTACAACTGACCGTAATGGTGATGGAACAATTACGCAACCGAAGCAGTACTTTTCAATTGTCGCAACTGAGGACAACACGGTTGTTTACATTACGCCGCGCGCAAATACCATGGGTGGACACCCTGCAAACGTGACTTACGCAGTTAACCTGCCATTTGCCGGTAATGTCTATACCTGTGAAAATGCTGTGATGACGACAAGTACGCCAGGAAGTTCGCTCAGTGGTTCCATTGTAACATCGAACAATCCGGTATCGATTACAATCAATGATGACTCGGTCAATCCATCCGGTGGTGGTGGTTGTTTCGATTTAATGGGAGACCAGATTGTACCAACGGACGTGATCGGTAATGAGTATATTGTAAACAAAGGATTTCTGAATTCAGGTTCCAATGAGTCTATCTTTATTATCGCTGCGGATAATTTCACGACAATCACTGTAAACGACGGTACAACAACTACCCAGTTAATTAACCAGGGGGAAACCTGGCAATATTCGATCACTCAGCCACTTACATATATTAGTACTGATAAGCCGGTATATGTTGTGCACATGTCCGGATATGGGTGTGAACTTGGATTGGCCATCATTCCTCCGCTCAATTGTTCCGGATCAGATGAAGTCTCTTTTTCCAGAAATAATGATCAACAGTTCTTATTAAACATCCTTTGTCAGAGTGCTGATGTTGGTAATTTCCAGTTGAATGGAAGTCCAGCCTTAGTTCCTGCCGCAGCTTTTTCTCCTGTTCCGGGAACGGGAGGGGCATGGATGGGAGCGCAAATCGATTATAGTCTGGCTCAAATTCCTGCCAATTCAGCAAACACCATAACCAACTCAACCGGACTCTTCGCAATGGGAGTTATCAATGGTGGATCGACAACAGGCTGTCTTTATCACTACATGTCTTCTTTCCTAAGAAGAGTGAGAACAGATGCCGGCAGCGATGTAACCGTATGTAATGGTGAACCTCAGATTGACCTGATAGGGACGGTTTCAGGAGGAACAACCACCGGAATCTGGGAAGTACTCGATGGTACGGGAACACTGAATAATCCAACAAACTTAACTACTACCTATTTACCCAGCCCAAGTGATTATTCGCAGGGATCACTGACCTTTGTCTTAAGCTCAACCGGTAACTGTGATCCTAAAACGGATACCATGCTGGTGACATTTATACAATCACCGCAGGTAAGTGCGGGAAGTGATCAGTCTTATTGTAAGAATAACGTAGGTGCCGTGCCAATCAGCGGAACCGTAAGTTTTGCTGCGGGAGCATCCTGGTCCGGCGGTACAGGTGGTGCATTCGGGAATCCGGGTTCATTATCAACCACTTATACGCCGTCTCCAACCGATCTGGCAAATGATAGTGTCACTTTGTACATTACATCTTCTGGTTCCTTCTTCTCCTGCCCGGATGATCTCGACTCGATGGTTATTCACTTTACGCCTGCCCCGGTAGTATCAGCCGGCGCAGATCAGGTCCTGTGTTCTTCTACCAGCCTGGTAAACCTGAATGGATCAGTTTCAGGAGCGACTACTAGCGGACAATGGTCAACTACCGGAACCGGGGCGTTTTCACCGTCTGACGTTGTTGTCAATGGTTCCTACAATGTAAGTTCGGGAGATACCACAACAGGAACAATATTCTTAACCCTTACTTCAACAAACAATGGTTCCTGTTTAGCTGAAACAGATCAAATACAAGTAACGTTCCTTGCTCCGCCAACGGTGGTAATAACAACTACTGATTCTATCTGTTCAAATCTATCCTATTTTGATCTGGACGGATTTGTTTCCGGAGGATTTACTCCAACCTGGACTACAACAGGATTTGGTTCAATAACCGCTCCGAATAATATTCCGACACAATATACGGTAACAGCTGTGGATACTGCCCAGGGATATGTGGATGTGTTCTTATCTACATCAGCAGGTATCTGCCCGGTGGAATCTGACTCACTTCGCGTTCATTTTATTGATCCGCCGAGTGTTTATGCGGGACCTGATGCAACAACCTGCGACAATTCCAATATTCAGGTTAATGGTGTGATCAGCGGATTCAGTACTAATGGAACCTGGTCAAGTATGGGAACAGGAAATTTCTTGTCAAGTACACAACAGCTCAGTAATATTTACAGTCCATCGTCAGCAGATATTTCAAACGGATCTGTAACGCTCGTACTTACTTCGGAGGTTGTATTTGGATGTCCTGCAACAACCGACAACGTTACATTTACCTTTAAAGAAGCTCCTGTAGCAGCATTCAGTGCAACTACAGCCTGTGCCGGATCGAACACTGACTTTACAGATCTTTCTTCAACCGGAGCTGGCTCTATCAACAGTTGGGCGTGGAATTTTGGAGATGCAACTTCATCCATAACAAGTAACCCTTCTCACCCTTACAGTGCAAGTGGAACATTCAACGCTACTTTAATTGTGGGATCTTCGAACGGGTGTTTTGACACGATTACCCAACCTGTAAATGTAAATCCGGTTCCTATTGCAAACTTCAGTCCGTCTTTAGGTTGCGAAAATACACCGTTGACATTCTCTGATCTATCTTTCATTAGTAACGGGTCTATCAGTTCATGGTTGTATGATTTCGGATCAACAACCAGCAACTTACCGAATCCGACACATGTTTTCTCAAATTCCGGAACACAATCGGTTACACTTACTGTTACTTCGGCATTGGGATGTACGGATGACACTACAATGGCTGTAACAATCAACCCTTCTCCTACTGCTGATTTCGCATATAGTCCTAATCCGGCTCTGGTAGGTGAAAATGTCTTCTACAATGATTATTCCGTTGGTTTAGGAATCAATAATTGGTACTGGGAATTTGGAGACGGTGAGGCGAACAACGTTGAAAACCCGATCCACTCCTATGAAAACGGGGGTAGCTATGATATCACACTAGTGGTAACAGATGCGAACGGATGTACGGACACAATTACGAAAAATATCATGATCGCCTTACCTCCTGTACTTCCTAGCGGATTTACACCTAACGGAGATAATGAAAATGATGTCTTCATTATTCGTGGCGGGCCATTTAATGAAGTAGATTTTAAAGTGTACAACAACTGGGGAGAAATGGTATTCAGTACCACAGATCCAAATGAGGGATGGGACGGAAATTATTTAGGCGAACCTTCACCTATGGGAGTGTACACATGGACGTTTGTGGTAACACTTGCCAATGACACTATTGTTAAAGAAACCGGAGACGTAACACTAATCAGATAAAAGGATGATGAAGAACATTAAAATTGTACTGTTTTGTTTGGTAGGGCTAAATGCATCAGCACAGGATGCGCACCTTTCCATCTACGATGCAGCGCCAATGTATTTGAATCCAGCTATGACTGGTGTGTTTGAGGGAGACTGGAGACTACACGCTCAATACCGTACGCAGTGGAAATCCGTAAACTTTAAACCTTATCAAACCGGCCTGGTAAGTTTTGACATGGCAAAGAAAAAGTGGGGATTTGGGGCCCAGGTAAGTAATTTTCGTGCCGGACAAGGTAATTACAATGCTGCTTCTGCTTTAATTTCGGTAGCTTATACCACACCTATAGACCGGAACAAAAATCACAATATTTCCTTCGGTATACAGGGAGGTGTAACCCAAAAGAGCCTGGAGTACCAACTACTTACTTATGACAATCAATACTCTACGGCTAACGGGGGTACTTTTGACATGGGATTACCAAGTGGTGAAACTTTTCAGGGGCAATCATTGGTTGTGCCAAATGTGAATGCTGGTCTTTTGTACTTCTTTGCGCGCCAACAAGCACGATTGAATCCGTTTATCGGGGTATCTGCATTTAACCTGACTACACCTCAGGAAACCTTTAACGATGCAAACAATCGCCTTCCAATGCGATTTTATGGTCATTTCGGAACCCGTATCAACATCACGGAACTATTCTACATCACTCCGAAATTCCTGGTAATGAATCAAAAAGATTATTGGGAGCAAACATACGCTGCAGATGCCGGTTATTATCTGAAAGAAGCCGATATGTACATCACTGCAGGAGCTTTATTCAGAACGGTAGGATTCCCAAAAAGTGTTCAGGGAGAAACAGCTAAGATCTCCTCGGATGCCATGTTGATCACAGCCGGAGCAAAAATGGAAAATATCACGCTACGTGTAGGATATGATATCAATATCTCTTCTCTTTCAACTGCCTCCAATGGTCGGGGTGGATTTGAGATTTCACTGACTTATATCCGACAAAAACGCAAACCATCAGATGAAAAAATCTGTCCACGTTTATAATATCCGAAGCATGAAAAGACTAATACTCGTATTTCTACTCGTTTTACCTGCATTGAGCTTTGGACAAGCCCGTAAGGTATGGTTATATCACGCCGATAATTTTTATAAGGAAACCGATTATCAAAATGCGTTGGTAAACTATCAGAAAGCATTAAGTGACTCCGTGGGATTACAATTTGCGACAATTCCCTATGAGATCACGCAAGCCAATTTGAAGATCAAAAAGAAAGAAGCTTCCCTCGACTCTTCCAGAACGGTTCCTCTTGGAGATTATATTCAGCATCAAATTGCGATGTGTTATATGAATACGTTCGACTATAAACGAGCTGTAGCTTCATTCAGAGCTACTTCTACATTCAAGTCCTATCCGGAAGATCTGTACTATCTTGGAGTTGCGCAAATGAACAATAACCAGCACGAAGATGCTGTTAACACCTTTGAAAATTATATCCGTTCGGAAAATTATTCCGATTCCCTGCTACGTAGCGCCCAGTTATTGATTACCGGTTGTTATTATGCAATGGATGAGTCTCACATGAAAAAGAAAGTGACGGTAGAAATGATGGACACAACCATTTTCAACAAAGGGACCTCTTCTTTCGCGCCACAATTCTTCGGACGGGAGAACCGGCTCATGTTCACCAGTGCACGAGACGGAGGAGTGATTTTCGATCCGGAAAAGCAAGTGTCTGCATATCTGTGTGACCTCTACTGGACGGAGCAAGATGACAACGGCAATTGGAAAGATGCGACGAATTTCGGTCGTCCGCTGAACAGTGCACAACATGATGCTTCCAGCAGTTTTAATCCGTTGAAATTGACGGAGCATCAAAGTGTGATCTATTATACCCGTTGGAACGATACCGACCGGACTAAAAAAGCCATACACATGTCGCGAATGGTGGATTTTAAGTTCTATGAGTCTTTTAAATTACCGGAAAGTATTAACGTGGAGGGCTATCAAAGTATCAATCCATTCGTTACGATGGACGGAAAGACCTTGTACTTCGCAAGTGATCGTCCGGGTGGACAAGGAGGTTTTGATATCTGGAAAGTTGAATTGGATGAAAGCGGAATGCCAATTAGTGATGCGGAAAATCTGGGACGTCCGGTCAACTCCGAACTAGATGAGCAATCGCCATTTTTCCATGATGTGTCTTCAACGCTTTTCTTTTCTTCCAACGGACATAATTCCATTGGTGGATTAGACATTTTCAAAGCCAATTACAGTCGTGAAAACAAAGCGTTTAATAATCCGGAGAACATGGGGTTACCAATTAACTCCAGCATGGATGATTCCTATATCATCTGGGATAAATTCCTGCGTAAAGGTTATTTCTCTAGCGATCGTGAACCATGTGAATTCGGACATTGTTATAACATTTACGAGATCACCAATGAACCTATCGTTATTGCATTGGAAGGAAACGTATTTAACAGCGAAACGGATGAAGTGATTCCAGGTGCAAACCTCATGTTCAAAGACATTTCCTTCGTTTTACCTGACACAAATTTAATTGCGGATGATGAGGCCTATTACAACAAAGGACTCGCTCAAAATCAAGAGTTATTCATCAAAGCAACTATGCCCGGATACTTTGCCGATGCTGCATCAGTAAATACCCGTCCTATTACAGAAAGTATGACCTTGCATCAGGATTTTTACCTGCGTCCTATTCCAAAAGATGAGATCGAGATTGAAGGAATCGAATACGACTTTGATAAGGCAACTTTACGTCCGCGTTCAAAAGAAATACTGGATGAACTCTACGAATTTCTTGTATTGAATAATAACCTTATTGTCGAAATAAATTCCCATACAGACAGTCGCGGTAGTGATGCTTATAACATGGATCTTTCCAAAAGGAGAGCACAATCCTGTGTGGATTATTTGATAGATAAGGGTATTTCAAAAGATCGCCTCGTTGCCAAAGGATACGGAGAAACGATTCCGAATTATTTGAAAGATGATAAGAAAAACCCGGTATTGGACAGCAGTGGGAACAGAATCTTACTTACCGAGGATTATATCAACAAACAGACATCCAAAGATACGCAGGAAGAATATCACCAACGAAACAGAAGAACTGCCTTTAAGGTTGTTGGTGAAGGATTTAATGTTACAACCGAGTAATTTTTGGTATGATATTAGCTGATTAGGATTCTGCTTGTTAAATTGGTAACCATGAAACGAATTCTACTACTGGCTATTACAGGAACTCTTTTTGTTGGATGCAAAACATCCTTTAGAATTTCAGTGAAAGAACCTGCTGTTATCGATATCCCTTCAGAAACAACCAAGTTAGGTGTTGTTAACTCAGTTACACGCGCAAATAGCCCGGAAGAAGTAATTGGTACAGTTATAGCCGGCGGTTCTTTAAATGGAAACGTAGTAGCTGCAGAACGTGCTGTTGACGGTATCTTTCGTGGTCTGAATAACTCTAACAATCTGAGTGGAAAAACACTTCAGACAGATTCACTTCGAAATCCGGATGGTACCGTGAACTGGAACTATTTGGATACGCTTGGAAAACAAAACGATGTAAATGGTTTTATTGAGATAGCAGAAATCAGAACCGTATCGCCAGTTGGCGGAACCGTCCTGGCAAATTCGCAAGGAAACAGTTCTACCTATTTAAAAGGTACGGCGTATGTCAATTACTACATTCTGAAAGATCATAATGTCTTCGAACGTTATGCAGTGAATTATTCCTACCGAATTCCTACATCCGGTAATACGAACATTATCAATATCCTGAATGATATGAAGCGCAAACAGGAGTATTACCGTGCTCTTGGGTTTGAGCTGGGATATAGTGCCGGAAAACTAATTTATCCCAACTGGGTTTGGGTGGATCGTAAATACTATACCAAAGGAACAAGGGAGCTACGTCAGGCGAAACCTATGATTCGTCAGGGGAATTGGGATATCGCTGAAAAGCAATTGGAATATGGACTGAATAGCGGAAGCAGAAAAAAACAAGGCAGAACCTATTTCAACCTCGCATTGGTGAAGGAAGGTCAGGGAGATTTAGATAGTGCCATTAAATACGCAGAATCGGCAGCCTTGGAGTTCGGAAACAAAGAAGCCAACAAATACCTGGTGCTTTTGCGTCAACGTCAATATCAAATGCAATTAGTGCAGCAACAGCAAGACAACTAATTCTTTTTGGTCAGGTAATAGATATTAATAGCTATGATTGACGCATTGGTAACTATGATCGGCCATGAAATTGGATGTAATAAAAATCCATAGGTAATAAATGTGGCGCATCCTACCGAATTGAGTATTCTCAAGTGACGGATATCTTTCATGATAAAAGAAACCAAAACGAGTAATGATGCCAAATAGCCGATTATACTTACAAAATCCATAGTTGTCTGTTATAGTCCGAAAAGGGATCGCAAATATACACGAACGATCGAAATGACATCCGATCTTTTCGTATTATTGAAAATAAATGACACTATTCCATTAATAATGAAATTACTACAGCTCCTTATCCTCTTTATTCTTATAGCGATGTCTTCAAATGCACAACAGGCAAAAGACTATCTGAATCTTGATGTAGATAAGGTCTTAGTCGGGCAATTTCTTGGCACCGATACCGTATATTATCGCTTCGAAAAATCATTTAATGATAATGGAGATACAATTTGCTACTACCTCCGGAAGTTTCAAAACAGAGAAAATAGCAGCAGGATTTTTACAGCCTATAACAAAGACACCTTAATCATAGGAAGTTACCTTGTTTTTGATCCTGAACGATTCAACGGGATCAGTTCACAAGAGTTGAAGATTGTCGTTCCCAAATCAGGTGAAACGATCGAACATGATTATCAGAATTCATTCGATATGCAAGTAACCGATTTTAAAATGACCACTGAAATATTGAAAGAGTATACCGATGCTTTCGGAAATATTCACTCAGATGTCGTCAAAGTCGATCAATACAACATCACTGATGATTACCATTACTACACCTATCTTGCAAAAGGCATAGGCATTATTTACCAGGGCCCTGCAGACCGTGCAGAGAAACTATATCTCTATTCCATTTTGGAGAGCAGGTAATCCGGAGCTTATTTCAGCTTGATCCCTAATTCGTTCAATTGCGCTTCATTCAATGGAGAAGGTGCATCAATCATTACATCACGTCCGCTGTTGTTCTTCGGAAATGCAATATAATCCCGGATCGACTCCGAACCGCCCATTGTCGCTGCCAAACGATCTAAACCAAATGCCAAACCTCCGTGCGGTGGTGCGCCATATTCAAATGCTGACATTAAGAATCCGAATTGCGCTTCCGCTTCTTCCTTCGTAAAGCCTAATAGATCAAACATATCCGATTGCAGCTGTCTGTCATGGATACGAATCGATCCTCCACCCAATTCAACACCATTCATCGCAAGGTCGTAAGCATTTGCACGAACTTTTCCCGGATCCGTAGCTAACAAAGCCACATCTTCCGGTTTCGGCGAAGTGAAAGGATGATGCATCGCATGGTAACGGCCACTTTCTTCATCCCATTCCAACAATGGAAAATCGATTACCCAAAGTGGTTTAAACGTGTTTGAATCACGCAGCTCAAGTTCATTACCCATGTGTAAACGCAATTCGTTCATTTGCTTTCTGGTAGCATGCAAATCTCCGCTTAAGACCAAAAGTAAATCTCCGGCTTTCGCATTTGCTGCTGCTGCCCATTCCGCCAAATCCTCCTGCGAGTAGAATTTATCTACAGATGATTTATATGTTCCATCTGTATTACATTTCACATACACGAGACCTTTTGCACCGATCTGCGGGCGCTTTACCCAATCTGTCAACGCATCCAATTGCTTACGTGTATATTCGCTGCACCCTTCGGCATTAATCGCTAATACGGTTTCTGCCGCATCGAAGATTGCAAATCCTTTTCCTTTGGCAACAGCATTCAGGTCAACGAATTCCATTCCAAAACGGATGTCCGGCTTATCTGAACCGTAACGCTGCATCGCCTCTTCATAAGTCATTCGCGGAAATTTCTCAGTAAAGTCAACTCCACGAACAGCACTGAACAAATGCTTGATCAACCCTTCAAAGGTGTTGAGAATGTCTTCCTGCTCTACAAATGCCATTTCACAGTCTATCTGTGTAAACTCGGGCTGACGGTCAGCACGCAAATCCTCATCCCGGAAACACTTAACGATCTGATAATAACGGTCAAAACCGGAAACCATTAACAATTGCTTGAACGTTTGAGGCGATTGTGGCAGTGCATAAAATTCACCTTCATTCATCCGACTTGGTACCACGAAGTCGCGTGCTCCTTCCGGTGTAGATTTGATCAACACAGGAGTTTCCACATCGATAAAGCCTTGATCATCCAGATATTTACGTGTTTCAAGCGCCAATTTATTTCGCAGTAGCAACTTTTGTTGCACCGGCTTTCTTCTTAAATCGAGATAACGGTATTGCATACGCAATTCATCACCACCATCTGTTTCATCTTCTATCGTAAACGGCGGCAATTTTGAAGCATTCAACAACTTCAATTCCGCTACTTTGATTTCAATATCTCCCGTTGGAAGGTTCTTGTTCTTACTCGAACGTTCGATGACCTCTCCCTTAATCTGGATCACAAATTCCCTTCCCAGTTTACGGGCAGCAGCACACAGGTCTGCATTGTCTTCTTCATTGAAAGCTAATTGTGTAATCCCATAACGATCTCGAAGATCTAAAAAGGTCATTCCTCCAAGATCACGGGAACGTTGTACCCATCCCGCTAATGTTACCTGATTTCCAATATGATCTGAGCGTAATTCGCCACATGTGTGAGATCTATACATAATTGCTTTATTTGCGTGCAAAAATAGCTAAAAGAGTTAAAGCTCCAACTATCTTAACCCGCTATATTCCTATAATCGGGAAACAAAAAAAGCACCTGAAAATTCAGGTGCTTTTCAATCAAAAAGACGCTGATTAAAGTGTCAATCTAACTCCAACATTTAAACCAAATGTCGAGTAATTTGATTTTGTTCCTTGTGCTTTACCATCACCTACAGTTGTTTGGTCTTCGTATTCCGTATTAACTAAAGCACTCGGTAAAGTACCTACTATCTCTGTGCCTCCAACTTTGTAAGAAGTAATTTCCGTAGACGCTCTTTTAATATTTAATCCGAGGTATTCTACTTCTCCGAAAATGGCAAGTTTGTCACCAAGTTTTTGCTCATATCCAAAAGCTCCGATGAATCCAACTGACATTTTTCCTTTTGCTACAACTTCTGATTCTACTGCTACTCCAACTCCTCCACCATTTGCATCTGTAAAAGTTGCTGTTGTGTGCCCTGCAATCGGTAAAGCTGCTCCAAATCGGGAATAAATACCAAATGGCGCCTTAACTACAAATTGCGGTGACAATCTGAACTGACTTGTAACACTTGTTGTTTTAGACTCACTTCCGGAAGTTACGTCCTCATTTGTTGTAACTTTTGTTCCCATCAAGTAAGTCGCGTCCAATTGTACTCCAAAATTCTCATTGAACATATAACCAAGTTCTAACGAGGCAGGAATACCTGCACCATAACTTCCATAAATAGTTGTCGTTGTGTTTCCGTCAACTCTGGTTCCAAGTTCAGCTCCTACAGGCATTGCATAACCTACTTTTACACCAACTGATAGCTGAGCCGATGCAGTTACTGTTGTTAATAAAGCCGCTGCTACTAATAATTTTCTTTGTTTCATGTCTAAAGGTTTAAAATAATCTCGATGTTAAAATAGTGAAAATAGAAAGAATTTCCACTCTAGATTATTATGCATGAATAATAAATATGTTTTACTGTCAGAAACGGGACATCCTACAACGGAATATTCCCGTGTTTTTTCCTCGGTAGCACCTCTGCCTTTTTCTCCAGCATTTTAAAGCCTTTGATCAATTTTTCGCGTGTTTCTTCCGGTAAAATGACAGCATCTATAATACCTCTTTCGGCCGCGCGATATGGATTTGCAAACATGTCTGCATACTCCTGTTCTTTTTCAAGCCATTTAGCATTGGTATCATTCGCTTCCGAAATTTCCTTTTTAAAGATGATCTCAGCCGCACCTTTTGCTCCCATAACCGCAATTTCTGAGGTAGGCCATGCATAGTTAAGGTCAGCACCAATACTTTTCGAATTCATTACGCAGTAGGCACCTCCGTATGCTTTACGTGTAATAACCGTAATTCTTGGAACAGTCGCTTCTGAGAATGCGTACAACAATTTTGCTCCGTGATTAATAATCCCACGCCATTCCTGATCAGTACCAGGTAAGAATCCCGGCACATCTTCAAACACCAACAACGGAATATTGAATGAATCACAGAAGCGCACGAAACGCGCCCCTTTACGTGAGGCATCTATGTCCAAAACACCTGCCAATGCAGCAGGTTGGTTTGCAACCACTCCAATCGCTCTTCCATCCAAACGGGCAAATCCAACTACAATATTTTTGGCAAAATCAGCATGTACTTCACGGAAGGTATTATCATCCACAATGCAATCCACTACTTTTTTAATATCATAAGGCATCTGATTGTTCTCCGGAAGGATCGTCTTCAGTTGTTCCGTTTTTGCTGCTGTATAATGATTTACCGTTGGATAAGGTGCGTTTTCATCACAATTTTGCGGTAAATAGCTTAACAAGTCCCGCACTTGTCGCAATGCTTCCACATCGTTACTTGCAGTAAAGTGATTCACTCCTGATTTTTCCGCATGTGCTTTCGCACCACCCAAATCCTCAGAAGTTACTTCTTCGTGTGTTACTGTTTTTACAACGTTAGGACCCGTTACAAACATGTATGAGGTATCCTCCACCATGAAAACAAAGTCCGTTAAAGCCGGTGAATATACCGCTCCCCCTGCACATGGCCCCATGATTACACTTATCTGCGGAATCACACCTGATGCTCTTGTATTTCTATAGAAAATATCTGCGTAGCCCGCTAACGAAACCACTCCTTCCTGAATCCGTGCACCACCAGAATCATTCAATCCGATAATCGGCGCCCCATTTTTCATTGCCAGATCCATTACCCGGCAGATTTTTGCAGCGTGAGTTTCAGACAAGCTACCTCCTAATACCGTAAAGTCCTGTGAAAAAACATAAACCAATCGCCCGTGAACTGTTCCAAAACCGGTAATCACCCCATCTCCGGAAACACGATTTTTATCTAACCCGAATGAAATGGAACGATGTTCGACAAAAGCTCCGATCTCTTCAAATGAACCTTCATCCATCAACAAGGTAATCCGCTCTCTGGCAGTTAACTTCCCTTGCTTGTGCTGTTTCTCAATACGCGCTTCTCCACCACCGATCTTGGCAGCTTCTCTTCGTTCGATTAATTGTTCGTTCTTCGTCATCACTTGTCCCGCTTGGTTTTGGAACAAAGATAACGTTATTTCAGCAGCTTGGCTTTAACACGGAAATTTGTGTAGACATTTACCGTCACATCCTGCGGAATTGTTTCGTCTGTTGTAGTGGCAATACGCAAGGTAAATTTGTCCTCTTTAACATATTCCTGCAAATCAGTGTTCATCAGATTACAAACAATTGTTTTACCAACATTCGCCGGAATATCATTCAGATAGGCGACCTTCCTTTCGGTAACATTTGGACTGGAAATAAAAATCTCCACATCATTTAAAAAGCTAAAGGTTTCATTTTGTGGTGAAACAATATCCAGCTGCAATTCTTCCAAATAAATGGACTCAACAAACTTCTTTTTTGTATTGTTCGATTCGAATTCAAATTCTGAATTCGTATTCATTTCAGGAGTATACAAGGAGAATGGAACAAACTGTCCAAAAGTAGAAGGAATCACTACTTCCGAGTTGTAATCCAAATTGAATTGTCCTAGTTTTTTCTTGCACCCGGTAACTAACGGGAGAGCAATAAGTAGTAAGAATACATATTTCATATCACTTAACTAACGTTGTTCTTTGGCGCATCGTTGGCTGATTATGGCAAAGAATTTGTACTTTTCTGAACAGAATTCATCACTCATGAAGCATACACTTCTTTTTCTGATTGTCATAGCATTGGCTGGCTGTTCAAAGTATCCTGACGGACCGGGTGTGTCCGTATTGTCACGTAAATCACGCATGGTAAACCATTGGGAATTGGAAACGGCAACTGCAAACGGAGAATCATGGACGCCCTATTTCCCACTGAAAGAGATGGAATTGCGGGATGATTTTTCGCAAACCACTACTTTTCGCACTTTGAATGTTCCTACTATACTGGATGGAAAGTGGGAGTTCGAACAAAAGAAAGAACACCTCAAATTAACCTTTGATAATGGCGCAATCTATACCTACCGTATTAATAAATTGAAAAAAGACGAGTTGCGTTTGGTTGCTTTTAGTCATGACACCACTTACACCTTAAACTATATTACCTACAGGTAATGAACTTATTTATTTAAGTTGTGTGGACTGAGGATCTGAAAGCTGCTAATATAAATGACTAAAGAGTCCTACGCGAGAAGAAAAATATATCACAGTGTAAAAGGAGAAGGCACGGAGTTCCACAAAGTAAATACTTAACTCTCTATGACAACAGTGTAATTAAACGCTGCGTCCTTAGTGAAAGAAAGAACACATCGCAGAGTAAAAAGAGAAGGCACAGAGATCCACAGAGTAATACTTAATTCTCCGTAACTAAAGTGTAATTAAACGCTGCGTCCTCAGTGTAAGAAAGAACATATCACAGTGTAAGAAGAGAAGGCGCAGAGTAAATATTTATTACTCTAGGAACCCTGTGCAATAACCTCTGTGTTCTTTATGAAAAGATAAATTACGGATTAAACTAGATCGCTCCCTTCGCTTTTAATTCAAGGTATTTATTAATAGTATTCACCGAAAGATCTTCAGGCAAAGTAAGCACCGTGTGTATTCCATTTTGTCGCAGTGTTTGCGCCATTTTAGATTTATAGGAAATCATTCGTTCGGCAACAGTTGCCTGGTACACTTCCATTAGTGTAGTTGAAGTACCAAATGCCTGATCCTGTAATTCTTTGTTTTCGAACATGACTACAACCAGGACGTGTTTTTGATTGACCTGGCGTAAGATCGGCAAAGCTCGTTTCAGACTGAATTCAGATTCAAAGTTGGTGAACAACACTATTAATGATCGCGAACGAACACTTCTCCTGATAGATTGGTACAAGAGATCATAACTTGCTTCTTTAAAACGCGTACGTTGATTGTAGAGAGCTTCTACCATGCGTCGCATTTGTCCCGCAGATCGATCTGCCGGTAACATTGTTCCGATCTTATCCGAATAGGTGATCAATCCTGCTTTATCTCCTTTCTTGATTGCGATATTGGAAAGTACAAGTGTGGCATTAATGGAATAATCAAGGAAGCTCAAGCCTTCGAAATCCATTTCCATATTGCGGCTTTTATCAATAATGCAATAAATGCTCTGCGATTTCTCTTCCTGGTATTGGTTAACCATCAACTCATTCTTTCTACTCGTGGCTTTCCAGTTCACCGTGCGAAGATCATCACCCTGAACATAATTCTTGATTTGTTCGAACTCACTGTTGTTCCCTAATCTCCTGATTTTCTTGATGCCTGAGTTCACTTTTTGCTGGTGGAAAACCAACAACTCATATTTCTTCATCTGCAGCACCGAAGGATAAACGTGAAACTCCCCTTTCGCTTCAATCTCTATTCTTCGCGACACTAAAAAGAAAACTGATCGAATCCGTACGGTAATATCATCGAAAGTAAACACACCTCTGCGTTTCGGTGTAAACGTGTAAATGAACTCTTTCTTTCCACCACCAATGACTAATCCATTGTAACTCATACTTCGTTCCTGCATTTCCACCGGAAAACCTTCAAAAAGGATGAAATGAAGGGGTTGATTCCCATTATTTTGAACCTGCAGACTGATCTTATTCGTCTCTCCCAGATTAAAACGCTCGTGCCATTTACGCGTTACTGTTATCGGGTTTTTATGAATGAAAACCAATACCGCATCAAGTGCGGTAACACCAAGTAATGATGCAAGTACCACATCTGCTACGAACTCCAGAAATGGCATAGAGAAAGCCGCCACATACAGTCCAATGGCTATTACAAATACGACGAAAAACCAGCGCGTCAGATATATGTTACTCAGAACTTTCAATTATCTAGGAACTTCAAGTGTTTTAATGATCTCAGATACCACGTCTTCCGTTCTGAATCCCTCCATCTCCGCCTCAGGTGTAAGAATCAAACGGTGATTCAATACCGGCTCAGCAACAAATTGAATATCTTCCGGTGTTACAAAATCGCGGCCACGAATAGCAGCCGTAGCTTTAGCCGCGCGAAGAATCGATAAGGATGCACGTGGCGACCCTCCCAGGTAAACCTTACCATGATTTCTCGTTTTGTGCGTAATAGCAGCGATGTACTTTACCAGATTATCTTCAACAATAACTGCATCTATCGCATCCTGAATTTTTCTTATTTCATCAGCCGTGAAAACTGCTTTGATCTCGTTCAAATCCGGCGGTGTAACTTTTGCTTTATAGCGATGCAGAATTGCTTCTTCTTCATGCAATTCAGGATAATCGAGTTTGATTTTGAATAAGAAACGGTCGAGCTGCGCCTCAGGTAAGCTATAGGTACCTTCTTGTTCAATCGGGTTTTGCGTAGCAATTACCAGGAAAGGAAAGCTCATTGGATAGCGCTGGCCATCATAAGTAATCTGACGCTCTTCCATAACTTCGAACAAAGCTGCCTGCGTTTTCGCCGGAGCACGGTTAATTTCATCAATCAGAACAATATTTGAAAAGATCGGGCCTTTCTTGAAAGAAAAAGTAGAATCCTTCATATTGAACACCGAAGTACCGATCACATCCGAAGGCATCATATCCGGTGTGAACTGGATTCGGGAAAAATCTACATTCAACGACTTAGCCAACACTTTTGCACTCAATGTCTTTGCAACACCAGGTGCACCTTCTAACAGTACGTGTCCATTGGCAAAGATCCCTGCCATTAAAAGATCGACCATTTTCATCTGACCAATGACATAAGTACCGATTACATTACGTACCTCATTCACCTTTTGTGCAACCCACAATAATTCTTGGTTTTCACGCTCAAAACCAAAACGCTCCTGCCCACCTAACTTATCGTCAGACAGGGGTTCAGCAGTTGTTTCCGAAACAGGTGTTGTCGACTCAGAACTTACATATTGATCATCCTTCGGCATATAGTTCGAAAGATCCTCATTTTGCTGTTGCTGTTCATTTTGCTCCGGCTCCTGATGATTGTTTGTTTCATCTACCATAGTTCATCCTTTTTAATACGCGCAATCGTTCGTTTGAATTTAGCTCTTTCATAACGACCCATTTCGCGTTGATTGATTATAAGTGAATGATTTCCTTTAAATAACACATTCACATTGCTGTTATCCGCTTCGATACGGATCAAATCTTCCATTTTATAGCGTTTGGTACGACCAAAAGACGGTGTATAAACAAATTCCTCCTCATTAATCACTACCAACGGTTTACTCAATTGACGGATACCAAGGAACAAGATCAACCCACCGATTGGCCATAATATGATTCCTATTCCATGTGCATCCACCAATAAGTAGAATCCTGAAAGAATTGCTATAATTCCTGCAAGGATCAATGCTGATGGCAGAAGTAACATGCGGTATACAATCGTTTCCTTTCTTTTCTCTTTTTCGATTACGTGTTCCGCAATAATTCCGGCATGTGCATAAAACTCCTGCTTCAATTTGTGTACACGAACGATGGTGTCATCATTTACATCAAAGGCTTCCTTCGTTTCCAGAATATTCACTAATCGTTTGATCTCTTCCAGCGATACATTACTCTTCTCTGACAGCGTCAATAAAGGGCGTTCATCTTCTCTTCGTGTCAAATCCACAAAGAAGTGTTTTTGCACCATTGCGTAGAAGTTGCGACGTTGAACGCTCAATAATCCATAAGGGTTTCGCTTCGAAAAGTAAATGGATGTAATTGTCTCCGTAAATGCCTTTGTCGTATTTTTCTTTGGTTCCAAATAAGGCACGATCGGGCGCATACGTTTTGTTCTGAACAGGAGGTAAATCAGAATTCCAAGTATTCCAAACAAAAATGCCTTCAGTAGGGTTCTGTTTTCAAAAATCACCTTCAGGTAACTGTCATCCTTTTTACCTTCTCCCTCGGTCAGTTCATCTACATCCTCCGTACCATAATCATCACTCAACCGTCCCAGTTCCAGGAAATACACTGCTTGATTTTTCGGCAGAAGTGCCTGAACAGAACGGGTATACTCATAACCTGGTTTGCGTTTAATTTGATAATTCTGAAACACTTCAGGAGTAGTACACAAATAAATACTTCCCTTGCCTAACTTTATTTCAATCAGATTGAACAGCTCCATAAAGGAAGAATGTCCGATCCATAACGAATCATCATATAATTCTGTGATCGGGTCGAAAGCATACCAGTTTGTGGCAATCGTATCCGTCTGAAACAAATTGACCATCTTATGTTTCTTCCCATCCATGAAAATGTTGACCTCTTCCTCATAATCGTATGCTAGATCATAATCATAGAAAAGCTCATCGATGATATTATCGGTTAAACCATGGTATGCCAGAAACACATCCGAACCTTCCTCAACACGATTTAACAATGTGTCCACCTCTTCATCCTGCAAACCGAACTGATTGCCTATATACACAAATGTTGCGGGGTGTTTTTGATACATCGTTACCGTATCAAATTCCTGCGCGTCCATAATGTAACGCATCTGTTTTGTGGTATCAATATGCGCACGAAGAAGCTGGTTGAAAAGGTACAAACCTTTAGGATCCTTGTCTGCATCTGTGTATTCCTTATTCCAGTCAGATGAGACATACGGTTTCGGGCCTTTCTTCACATCAATAGGTTCTTCCCCTCCAGAAAGCAACCAGATCAACAATCCCATTACAGCGAAGACCCCAAAAACAAGTATGAACTTCCGTTGGTTATTCATCTTTCGGGTCCAGCGATTTGTAATAATTCTCTAATTCGGGACGGAGCAATTCATACACCTCTTCATCTATCTGGTACTCACCATACCAAACGAGATCGTAAATCCGAACTGCCTGTATAAAACCAAACGATTCGGGTTTACCTGCCAATTCCAATACATAATCGTGATTGGTTTTTTCCTTTTTCCAGCGAATCCACCCTTTGGTAATCAATTCTTTTAAAATGAACGTAAAATAAATCCGGACACATTCACGGTAATCGCCACGCATAGCAGCTTCTTCCAGCTTCAGTTCCAATTCTGTTTTTGTAATCACTTCCGGATTCCAATCGTCCTCTACATCTACCAGTACTTTTTTATCCGAAGGGCGACGATTTTTAACGATAATATAAGCGATATACACCAGTGCGGCGAAGATTATTATGAAGAGCAGAATCTTCCATACGATAGCCGGAATAGTTGGCGGATCAATATCAATATCCGGTGTCGGCACATCGATATCCGGGGCATCCACATCCGGCACAACAATCGGGTCGGGACGTTTTACAGCCGGATCGTATGGCAATGTTCCGTCACCGCCTCCGCGCTCAAATCCATTGTAACGCTTATCCCTATCGCGCTGCAATTGCTGCGGATTGTATTGAATCCGTCCGCCTCCATAAGTTCCTCCCGAATTACCTCCTCCATACGGATTTTGATCCTTCATGTCGGATGGATAGGATCCATACCAATCATTCGGACCTTCGTATTTATCCTTCTTCTCGTATTTCAGCAGCTCTTTCTCCTTTTCCCATACCTTATCCTGATCCTGCGCTTGAAGCAGAAAGCAAGAAAGAATGAATAATATGCTATGTAGAAACTTAATCTTCAAAATCCGCTTCCATTTCCTGTGTCCGGCTTCGTTTACCGAAGTTTTTAAATGCTTTCTTCAACCCGTTTGCTTCTGTCCGTTCCTGCTCCGAATAAAAACCAAAAGTAGCTGTGATTGCTACCAACGGTAAAATCCCCAATAGGAAAATCAGATACACCAACTGACGAACAACGTTGGCCCAGAACATATAATCACTGGTATAAATCTGTGCAACCCGCTTGGTGAAATCTGCAACGATATCCAATAAATCCCTGATCATCGGTTCATCCCTCCAACCGTCGTGCATACTCAACACAAAAGCAATCGGCTGAGAAAGGATGAATACAAGTGCCGTAAGTAGCATGAGAATCACAAGCGTGTTTCCATAATGCTGCTTACTGTACCTGAAGCCTCTTCTGAATCGACCTTTCTTTCCAACTTCATCCAAAGCAACCGTAGCTCCGTTCAAATAGAAGAAAGGCATAAAGAAATATACCAACATGAGTAAGTACCAGGGTAAAACAAGCGTAAGCAGGATCAGAAAGGAATTAGCCAGTAAAATGATAAAAATGCGCTCTTTCAGAAAGCCTCCGAACGATCTCCAGCTGAAAGCTTCTTCGTATGTTTTCACAGACCAATAAACCCCTGCAAATAAAAAACTGAAGGTCAGGAACCAGAAAAAGAGAACAATAACGTCCTGTAGGTTGTGGAAGGCATACCCCATCATAAAAGACAATTGTGATACCCAATCGTACCAATATTGTGTTTGCTGATCCTCATAATGATTGATCAATTGTAAGATGATCAACGTTAATGAAACAGGTAAAATAATTACCAGATTGATCCGCGTGATCTTTCCGATAATTCTTCCATACATTCGAAAGGAATCGGCAAGATTCTCTCCGGCAGATCTCATTTTACTAAAGTCAAAGTTCAGATTCGGTTTAAAAAAGGCAACATCTTCCTTGTCCACCAATTCCGGATGTCTGCGCGCCACGTATGTGGGATAAATAACATAGTAAAAGACAATCAATGCAAAACTGGAAATGATCAAGGTCCATTTTGACCATTCCGGCAAGAGTTGGTAGTTGTGCGTTACATACGATTCCAGGAACCCGGCAGCGATAATAAACGGCACCAGACTCAACATGATCTTTAATCCTCTTTTTGTAGACAACTGCAGAGACTGCAAACGGGTATAAGACCCGGGAAAGAGCAGACCATTCCCTGCTGTAATTCCTGCTCCTCCTGCTAATACGATAGCAGAAATCTCAAATGCTCCGTGAATCCAGATACCTAAAAAACTGGTGATCAACAACCCTTTTGAATGAAAGAAATATTGAAATGCTCCCAACATAACTCCATTCGAAAACAAAAGCAAGTGCGTTCCGATGGTGAAGAAAAAACCGAGTGCAAAGGTCATGAAGGCCACTTTAAGATTGTTTGTGGTAATCATAAAAAACATCTGTATCTGGCTTTCACTCTCGTAGACCCCCAGCGGATTACCGTCCTGTATGTTTTGCAGGGTCATGTCTACATACATATCTCCCATTACCGTTCGCGGAAACTCCGGATCAATATAGGTAGTAAATGCCCCGATAGCCGCATATATGATGAACATCACCAGTGCAAAAAGCAGACTTTTACGGGAGCGATAAATTTCAAGTGGTAATGATGTCTTCCAAACAGATATAAAGCGACGAATAGATTCCCCTTTTTGCTTGTGTACACCGGTGTATACCCTCTGCGCCAGTTGATTAAGATAAACACGTACGGTTCTTTTCGGGTAAAACGTCTGGGCATAACTTAAATCGTCAGTGATATCCATGTACAATTCACTGAGTTCTTCCGGGTCATTCGATTGAGATTCAAACGCTTGCTCAAACTTAGTCCACTTCTTTTTATGCTGTTCTATGAAGTCTGTCTCTTTCAATGCTTCTAATTAGGTCGCTTTGAGAGCAGATAAATATAATGATTGCGGCAAGAAAAACAAGCTTACTTTTTACCGGAAGTTCTTGAAACTTCAAACTTTCCAATCTTTACGTGGAAACCTTTACGTTCACTATTTGCCGTTGCTTTCTGAAAATCTACAGGCGTTTTTGTACGGTTGGAGATTGCCTTCGTAATCGGTTCGATCGGGTTATACATTTCTACCGTATTATTTGCCAGCAATTCCTGATGCGATTCTGATGCGTTTTGTAAACTCGGTGTTAGAGGCTGCAGGTCTTCATTAATGGCCACATTACTAAGCAGGTGTGGACGATTGACATGTAAATCCTCTACATTTCCGTTCCTGGCCTTCGCCACTTGCGGCGCACCCTTTTTATCCTTTTTCTGTTCCAGATAAGGAAGTACATTCCTATACTCCTGAAGGGCATTTTTTTCCTCCTGCTGTCTCGGAACAATCTTATTTTGTTTCTCTGAAGGCGCTTTTTCCTGATCATTTGCATAGACAGCAGGCGCATCGAATGAAACCGCTTTGTTATTCGGGATCAACATGAAGAAAACGAAAGCGATTACAGCGGCAGCGGCGGCATACCAATACCAGGTAACAACTGCTGCTTTTCGTTTCAAATCTTCTTTCGCTGCAAATCGGATGCTTGTATCCGGCTCGAAATATGCCAAACCAAAACCTTGTTGATGTACTTCCATCCCGTGCTCAGCAACAAAAGCTTTTAATTCCTTTTCTTTCGTCTGATCCAGAATTCCTTCATGGCCAGCAATGATAAAATGTTCGATATTCTCGGTTGAGATCACATCTGTTTCATCTACCATCTTCAGGTCATGTTTCCCTTTGAACGAAGGTACTTCCTGTGTTTCTTCGCAATTAAAAGCTTCCAGATCTTCATCCTCCAAACGGCATTCCGGATAGGCTTTAAAAAACGCCATCAGCTCCCTGGTATCTTCTTCATTCAGTCGACCCTCCAGGTAATCAAGGTAAAATGCCTCATAATTAAATATGCTGATCTTGTCCATCAT
>QKAV01000192.1 GCA_003247185.1 Crocinitomicaceae bacterium | reverse complement strand
TCAATACAAAAAAGATTCATCTTTTTTTAGATGCTGCGAAAATCAGTTAACAAACGACAGAAAACCGATCAATCACCTCACATTCAAGCTATTAAATTCAATGAAGGATTCGCTCATTTCAATCTACAAAACATCAACTTATTGACATTCTTATTCTTAACAAATAACACTGCTTTTACCTGAGGGAAGCTTCGCGCACTGCTTTGAACTCTGATCCTTCGTTCCACTCGGGCCATAAATCTGAATTTGCCAGTCGCGATCCAACCTGATAAAATAATTCTGCATCCTGAACCAATCCGTTCAAATCTGCATTTTCGGCATGATATTCATCCGTTGGTTTGTGATAAGTATACTCCCAATAATCTGAAATCAGCTCTGCCGTTTTCTCTTTTCCATACTTTTCGGCATCGATATAACCTTTGGCAAAAAGAGCCGGAACGCCTTTTTTAGCAAACGGAAACTGATCGGAACGGAAAAACATACCGTTTTCGGGATTCGGGTCCGCAGCAATATAGCGTCCTTGTTTTTGAGCTTCGTCAGCAAGAAGACCATCCAAAGACGACTGTCCGTAACCTGTAATCGTAACATCTTTAAACTTTCCGAGGAACAAAATAACATCGGTATTGATACACGCCACGGTTTTATTCATTGGGAAGAAAGGATGTTCTGCGTAATAACCCGAACCAAGCAATCCTGATTCTTCGCTGGTGACTGCCAAAAACAGCAACGATCGTTCGGGCTGCGGAGCATGTTTAAATGCCCGTGCGATTTCGAGCATCCACGAAACGGCACTCGCATTATCAGTTGCACCATTATATATACTGTCGCCATTAATAGTAGTACCAACTCCAAGATGATCCCAATGTGCGGCGTACACAACTACCTCGTCGGGTTTTAACTTCCCTTTTATTAAACCACACACATTTTTTGAAACCCCGCGATCGAAAGTAGAACTGATATGCGCCGATGCTTTCACCGGCAAAGCAAACGGTTTAAAATTCTTGTCATTTGCCTTCTGCTTCATTTCATCGAAAGAAGTTCCACACGCTTCGAACAGTTTTTCTGCCGATTCTTTTGTGATCCATCCTTCAAAAGAACAGCGGTCGCGGTAACCGTCTTCAGAATCGAGGAACAGCTTTGTTGTTTCTCCGTTGTTACGAACCACACCCCACGGGTATCCTGCCGGTCCAGTTTCATGAATAATAAAACACGCTTTGGCTCCCTGGCGGGCTGCTTCTTCAAATTTATAGGTCCAACGACCATAATAGGTCATTGTATTTCCTTTGAAATATTCATCAGTGGTTCCGTATCCCGGATCGTTCACAAAAACGAGAATCGTTTTCCCTTTTACATCCACTCCTTCAAAATCGTTTCGGTCGAACTCGGGAGCAGTAATTCCGTATCCCGCGAAAATAACGTCATTGCTTTCCAGCGACATTTCAGGTTCCACCTTTTGCGAAAAAGCGATGTACTCATCCATTTTCTTCAAACTGAGTTTACCAGCAGGTGTCTCCAGATCAAGCGTGTTCGATAACGTCGAAGTCACACTCAGAATTGGCACATCCTGAAAGTAGCTACCATTGTTGGCAGCTTCAAGGCCGATTTCTTTCATCTGTCCTTCGAGATAATCCAGAACCAGCGGCTCAACTTCCGTCATGGGCGCGCGCCCCTTGTATTTATCCGAAGCAAGTTCGGCAATATGCTTCTCTATATTATTATAGGTAATGAATGATTCTTCGTTTTGCGATTTTTGGTTTGAACACGCGGCGAATACAATCGATACTATTAGTACTATATATTTCCTCATAAAATTTATTGTGTGATGATTTCAAATTCTGCAATTCCAAGCCTGCCATTTTCTACGGCCGGAGTCAATGCTCTCAATTTTATAAATCGAGCTTCGGTCGGACTAAATTCTTTCGATTGCCAGATCGGGCTGTTTTTTATATTAGAGAACTCCCCTGACGAAACCGGGCTCTCCCACTTTTTGCCATCCAAACTTAAAAATAATTCATATTGAAAAATAATTCCAGGGTCCCATCTTCCCTGATCGGGCAAATATTTAAAACCGGCCAGGTTCAGATTTTCACCTAAATCGATGACAAAATCAACCGGATGTTTTCCATCAGTACTCCAGGCCGTGTTTTCATCGCCATCGATAATCGTTTCAATTTTATCTTCTCCCGAAAGTTTCCCGGCAACTTTCCACTTTGTTTTGGGAATATCGAAGTTGACCGTGGTGACCAAGGTTTTTCCCTGCGTTTCGTCATCAACGGCCACCGCTTTAACAACTGCCTTTTTATCGAGCAAAAATGGTACTGAATATTTTTCAGAATTCAAACCGGGTTCCGAGCCATCAATACTATAATATATAGTGAGACCACTATCAAAAGTAGAAATTGAAACCAAACCGTCTTTTGAACGCATAATTTCAGGTTCGATCAAAATCCTGGGCGCTTTATAAATCCCGACATTTGAAATTACAGGACACGCTTTTGCATCGAGAATGTTCAGGCGCACTTTCGTACCCGTGACATTTGGGAAGCGTAAAATCCTTTTTCGCCCGATCGTCGTTTCCGAAGCAATTTCTTTCCATACATTATTATTATATACATCGACTGTAAATTTTCGAACACGTTGTCCGAGCCGGATATCTTCCTGAACTAAGAAACGGTTAAATTCTGTTTCTTCTCCCAAATCTATTTCCAACGACGCTTTTATCACACCGTCATCCGTTGCCCAATACGTTTCCAGATTTCCATCGCTGACATTGTCAGCTTTAAACTTTTTAGAGTTTCCCCGAACATTGCTTGCCGTAACTTTTTTCCCTTTAGCGAGGTCATTGGCAAAATCAGCTTTAACTGCAGCAGCCAGTTTTAAAATCTGCTCTTCGTCCTTTTCATGAATCAGTCCCCGCTTATCAACCGGGAAATTAATTAACAACGAAGCATTCCTTCCTATACTATTATAATATATATCGAGTAGTTGCGGCAAGGTTTTCACCATGTGATCTTCTGAGGGATGATAAAACCACCCTGGACGGATTGAAACATCCACTTCGGCAGGAACCCAGTGCGTCCCGTCTTCCTGACCACATCGAAGGTCGGCATAATCAGGAGTTCCGGGGTAATATTCGTCTCTTCGAATTGCAGCCCAGTTCGTCTCCATTGCCCAGCCTTCTTCGTTTCCTACCCATCGAATATCAGGGCCGGCATCGCTGAACATGCAGGCATCCGGTTGCAGGTCGCGAACAATCTGGCGGGTATTTGGCCAGTCGTAGTACGCTTCGCGATCGATTCGTCGCTCTTCATTTGTTCCTCCGTAATAGCCCGTTCCCCCGTTCGCACCATCGAACCAAACTTCAAACACATCGCCATAATTTGTCAGTAACTCCCGCAGCTGGTTTCGAAAATAGTTCAGATACTCCGGTTTTCCATAGTCGGGATGATTACGATCCCAGGGCGAAAGATAGATCCCCATTTTCAAACCATATTCTTTGCAGGCATCCGCCAATTCCTGAACCAAATTGCCTTTCCCGTTTTTCCAGGGAGAGTTTTTCACAGAATGTTCAGTATAAGCCGAAGGCCACAAACAAAATCCATCGTGATGTTTGGCCGTCAGAATAATTCCTTTCAAACCGGCATCTTTACAAACGCGTGCCCATTGTCTGCAATCCAGCTCTGTCGGATTAAAAAGCTCGGGACTTTCACTCCCAAAGCCCCACTCCATATTTGTAAACGTATTCATATTAAAATGAACAAAGGCGTACATTTCAAGCTCGTGCCAGCTTAGTTGCCGATCAGTAGGAACGGGCAAAACAGGTTCCGGTGCCGAAGTATTATCGCAGGATACAAGTATTGAAAAAAGAATAATCAGAATGAGAAGTTGCTTCATGGGATGAATGATGAAAGTGTTATTCTATAATTTAAAATCTAATGTAATAATTAATTTTAAACACCCTTAGAATAAATCTTCATCAGCTTTTTCTCTTACTGGTTATTTGTTTATTTTAAACATAAACCGTCGATGTTATTGGTGCTTTTGCAGTACACTAAAGACTATTTTTGTTAATAGTCAAAAAAATACTTTCGAGTATGAATATTGCCATATCGAGATATTTGTCCCTAAATGAAAACAGAATCGCAAGTACAAAAAACACACAACAGACTACCTATCTGTCAGTTACATGCAATGGCACAAATATTGCTTTATTTGGGCAGAACGTACTAAACAATTGAAAAAACAAAACATGGACGACTCATTTAACATCATCGATTTGGATTTTATGTTATTTAGTCATAATTTGCATGAGCTATAAATGATTTTGAAATTTGAGGTAGATAAAAAATAAGGGGTTATTTCTCATCTCCCAACAATTTCACATCAAGTACTTATTAACGTTATGTATTGTAAATGTCTGAGTCAGACATTGCTGCATGTGCGTGCATTTATATGTATTTAGATTTGAAACAACATCACTAAATCCACAAATATGAAAAAATTTTTACCCAAGCGAAAGCTAACGCAAACCCTGTTTCTTGGGTTCGTGTTTCTGATTTTAGGAACTATAAGCAGTTATGGGCAAGGTCCTGGAAGTCCGACGTTAATAAATCCGGATAGCCTTCGATTTGAAATTGATGGGGATCTTGAACCAACCGGAACTGCATACTCTGATTGGCTACAAGGATCATCAGGAGGAAGTTATATATTTGAAACAAACGGAAGCAGACATGATGATTATCTGTTTTCAGTCCTTCGTAAAGATGCTTATGCTACAAAAGACGACATTGCTCTTTCAGGGCAATTAAATGATGACCCGGAAGATTGGTCTCTCAAAGATGGAACGAATGGAAAAACAGACATCAATAATGTGATGCTGCATTATTCAAAAGATGCCGATGGTAATCAATGGATAATTGTTTCTGGAGACCGTTTATCAACCACCGGTGACAGCTATATTGATTTCGAATTTCTACAGGACTCGCTCATTCTGACTGAAACCGGATTCATAAGTAATGGACCGGATGGAGGTAGAAGAGTAAATGATTTTATAATATCGGTAAGCTTTTTACAGGGAGGTGGAAATCCGACAATAGATGTTTTGCTGTGGAAAGCAAAAGATGGTGGAGGATTTGCTTACGATTCTATTACAGTTCCTGCCGGTTCTTATTTTGCTACCTACAATAATGGAGAAGTTCCAGTTTCAATTGGAGCATTTGGAAAGAGTACTTATTCTCAGTTTCAATTTGTTGAAGCAGCAGTAAATGTGACAGCTATCAGAGAAAGTAACGCAATTGGAGGCACCGCAATACAGGGCTCAATAAATCCGTGTGATGGGACTGGTTTATCTGTTAAAACAATACTTGTTAAAACAAGTACCTCACACTCTCCAACATCGCAACTTGGCGATGTAGTCAGCCCAATATATTTAGATTTAAATATTGGGAAAGCAACCTTTAGTTACGAAGGTCCGTGGTGCAACAGCCTTTCAGATTCATTCGAACCTAATTTAGATGGAACTTGGGATGAAGGAACTATTTCGTATGGATGTAATAATCCTGATTTATCAATCAATACAACCACAGGTGCAATTACTCCTTCTGGAAGTGCAGCAGGCACCTATACTGTATACATGTATTATGAGGTGAATGGATGTGAAAGAGTTGCAGAAACGGAAGTTACCATTAAAGAAATCTCGGAAGAAACTATCCAGGTGAACGGTTGCGACAGTGTGGTTGTGAACGGGACTCCTTACTACACCAGCGGTATTTACACTCAGGTACTGACAAATGCTGCGGAATGCGACAGCACACTCACTATTGAAGCAACTGTGACATACAGCTCGGAAGAAACAATCCAGGTGAGCGGTTGCGACAGTGTGGTTGTGAACGGTACTCCTTACTATACAAGCGGTATTTACACTCAGGTACTGACAAATGCTGCCGAATGCGACAGCACGCTCACTATTGAGGCAACGGTACTTCAAAGCACATCAAGCATACAGGAAGTAACAGAATGTGATTCATACACTTGGAACGGTACTACCTATACTCAAAGCGGCACTTATACATTTGAAACTGAAAATGCTGCCGAATGCGATTCGATTGCGACTTTAGTGCTGACAATACTGGAAAGTGGAGAACAAACAATGAACGTTACTCGATGTAGTAGTTATACTCTTAATGGCACTACATATACAGAAAGTGGAACTTATACTATAATAACAGAAAACACTAACGGCTGTACACTTACAATTACATTAAACTTAACAATTCTTGAACCGATAGAATTAACTGATGAAGCAAGTGACCTAACCGTTGAATGCGACGGAATGGGAAACACTGAAGAATTCGAAAACTGGTTAAATAATATCGGAACTACAGGTGCTGCTGAAGTTGGATTTGGCAATATTACCTGGAGCAATAACTATGAAGGTTTTATTTCTGGTTGCGGAAGCACTGGTGAAACAACAGTTACCTTCACTGCAATGGACGAATGTGGTAACACCGTTACAACAACAGCAACATTTAGAATTGTAGATACTACTGCTCCGGATATTACTTGCAACGACATAACTGTCCAGCTCGATTCTACAGGTGTGGCAACTATAACTGTTGATGATATTAATGGTGGTGCCAGCGACAATTGTGGCGGTTTAGATACAATATATATCGACAAAGAACATTTCTATTGCGGTGGACTTGGTGAAAACGAGGTTACCCTGACCGCAATCGACGAATGTGGAAATGTTTCAACATGCACTGCTACGGTAACTGTTGTAGCAGGTGAATATGATTGTGGCGTTGTACCATTCAAAGCAAATCCTGATATCCTTACCTTGATTTACTGTCCGGGAGGAACAGTATCCGGAGATATCGATTTATTTGCGAACGACGAAGGATTCACCAGCCAAAATGTAAGCTTCAATATTTTAACCGATCTGCCGGAAGGTGTAAGCATTACCGATGGTGATTTGCTTTACGTGAATGAAGATGCTAACGAAGCGGTTCTTACACTCACCTACTCTGTTTGCCATACCGTTAATACCGAAAACTGTGATACATCTGAAGTAACAATCCAAGTTCTGCTCGATACCGACTGCGATGGCATTCCGGATATAGATGATATTGACGACGACGACGACGGTATCCTTGACGTTGACGAAGAACTCTTTGCTCTCAACCAGACTACACTTGATTCTGATGGTGACGGCATAGTTGACCGACTTGACATTGACTCGGATAACGACGGTATCCCGGATAACATCGAATGGCAGCAAAATATTGCTGAAGGTGCCGAAGCAGCAAGACGTGGAGGAACAGACAATGGTTATGATTACTATCCGCCGCTTGGAGTTGACTCCGACGGTGATGGATGGGACGACCAGTACGATACAGATAATGAAGGCGTTTATTATGCACCTCTTGATATGGATCAGGATGGAACACCTGATTACCTGGATACAGATGCAGATGGTGATGGTATTGAAGACTGGATCGAAGGTTGGGATGCCTCACCACATGATACCATTGCAGATGTTACTATTGGCACTACCGATTCTGACGGCGATGGTTTGTGGGATCCTTACGATTCTTATGATACCAGCGGCGAATGGCTGCACGGACGTAACGCCATAGGTTCTTATGCTCCACTACAGGATATGGCTGGCGATACCGTCAATAATATCCGCGACTGGAGAGATGTTTATGAACCAATTATAATTGAAGAGCCTCAAGCTGAAGGATGTGAACTTCTTATCCCGAATGGTTTCTCACCAAATAATGATGGATACAATGACTATTTCGAAATAGAAATGGATTGTGCTGAAGGAGAAATGACATTTGAAGAAGCATACCCTGATGCCAATTGAGATCTATAACCGCTGGGGTAACCTGATCTGGGAGAAAGATAACTTTGGAAATATCTCGAGGTGGGGTGATCTCGATGCGTGGTGGGACGGAACATCAATGCACTCTATGCAGATTGGAGGCGATAAATTGCCATCAGCGACATACTTCTACATCCTGATTCTGAACGATAGTGGTGATGTCAAAACTGGTACAGTTTTCCTAAATAATTAATTGATTAATTAATGAATGTGAAATCTTTAAAAATTAGAACGATGAAAGCAAAATTAAATATAATCAAAGGTTTAGGGATTCTGGCAATAGTAGTAGCAGCATTAACTTCCAACGCTCAGCAGGATCCCATGTATACGCAATACATGTTCAACACACAAACCATTAACCCGGCTTATGCCGGTACATGGGAATCGCTTGGATTCATGGCTCTCGGTCGTCACCAGTGGACTGGTTTCGACGGTGCACCGACAACATATACATTCACCATGCAGGCTCCCCTCAAAAATGAGCGGGTAGCCCTTGGTTTGGATGTGATCAACGATAAAGTCGGACTGGAAAAACGCTTTTATGTGTTTGCCGATTATTCGTACCTGGTACCAATCAGCGAAAAAACTAACCTTCGACTTGGATTAAAAGGTGGTTTTACCAATTATTCAAACAACCTCCAGGAATACACCATCCTTGATCCCGGAGATCCGAATTTCGTTGGTGAAATCAACCACAGCTTTAAACCAAACTTTGGGGTGGGTGCATTTCTGTATAGTAAAAAAGCTTATGTAGGATTATCTATACCAAAGGTGGTAAATAGTTCTTTCGACACCAACTCTGAGAACTTTTCGATTGAAAGTGAGATAAGGCATTATTTCCTGATCGCGGGTGCTGTTTTCGACCTGGGTGAAAATCTGAAGTTCAAACCAACAGCGTTGGCTAAAGCGTCATTTACTTCGGAATATGGAACCCCGCTGCAATTCGACCTGACAGGAAACTTCCTGATCAAAGAAAAGCTATGGTTGGGGGCCATGTATCGTACAGGAGATTCTTACGGATTTATA
>QKAV01000218.1 GCA_003247185.1 Crocinitomicaceae bacterium | reverse complement strand
AATGAACTGAACGATCAGCGTGAGGAAATAGGGGAGCCTGTTTTTGCGAATCCCAGGAACACTGCATCCGGAACCTTAAAACTTCAGGATTCTTCCATTGTGGCATCCCGGGGACTGGATTGTTATCTCTATGGTCTTTATGGCGTTGAACATGCTGAAGGTCATTATGAAAGCGTTATAAAGGCAGCAGAATGGGGGTTTAAAATTCCTAATCCTGAGAAAAGAATGATTCAAAAGGTGCAATCGATCAAAGAAGTGATGGATTTTGTCCACTATTGGGATAAACAGAGGAAAGAACTGCCTTTTGAAATTGACGGAGTTGTGGTCAAGGTAAATTCGTATGCGGCTCAACGTCAGCTTGGATTTACGGCAAAGTCTCCACGCTGGGCTATCGCTTTCAAATTTAAAACGGAGCGGGTTAGTACACGATTAAATAGCATTGATTATCAGGTAGGGAGGACAGGTGCGATTACTCCCGTTGCAAACCTTGAACCTGTCTCTTTGGGCGGAACGACAGTGAAACGGGCCTCTCTTCACAATGCGGATCAGATTGAAAAACTAAGCCTGCGAATCGGAGATCACGTATTCGTTGAAAAAGGAGGGGAAATCATTCCTAAGATCGTCGGAGTAGATGAATCTCAAATCAGAGGGAGTGAAACTGTAGAATTCATTCATGCGTGTCCCGAATGTGGAAGCGAACTGGTTAGAAATGAAGGAGAAGCACAACATTTCTGTCCTAATGAGCTTGGCTGTCCACCACAAATAACAGGAAGAATAGAGCATTTTATATCTCGCAAGGCCATGAACATTGACGGGCTTGGAGCTGAAACCGTGGTAGCACTTTACAACAAAGGACTGGTGCACGACTATGCTGATTTGTACGAATTGAAATTTGACCAGATCGTGGATATGGATCGAATGGGGGAGAAATCGGCGAATAATTTATTGTTTGGTCTGGAAGAATCAAAAAAAGTCCCATTTGAAAGAGTATTATTTGCTCTGGGAATTCGATTTGTGGGAGAAACAGTTGCCAAGAAGCTGGCAAAGCACTACGGTTCTTTGGAGGCGTTGATTGCTGCTTCGTTTGAGGACTTACTTACAGTGGACGAAATCGGGGAAAAGATTGCAAATTCGATCCGTATGTTCTTTGACAACCCATTGCAAATGGAGCTGGTTATGCGCCTTAAAGCACATGGACTTCAATTCGAAATTGAGAGAAAAGAAGCGTCTTCAAATATACTCGAAGGTGCGAGTTTTGTTGTTTCGGGCGTATTTAGTGCTTTTTCAAGAGATGAGATCAAGCAATTGATTGAAGACAACGGAGGTAAGAATGTGAGTTCTATTTCGACTAAGACAGATTACGTATTGGCTGGTGATAAAATGGGACCGGCAAAATTAAAGAAGGCGGAAAGCCTTGGAATAAGAATTATTTCGGAAGATGATTTCGTGAAAATGATCAGTGCTTGAAATGGGAAATATTTGGGATCAGATTCGAAGGGTTAAAATAGTTGTCCAGTCTGAGGACATTACATATCTCTCTGGCTTGTTGACCGGGATGAAAAACCTGGGAATGAATGTCAACGAAATAGAATTGGTTGTATGGGCAGAGAATGAAGAGAGAAAGGGATTTATCACTTCGAAAATCAGAAGCCTGGTGCTTTCTAAAAAGGACTTTAACTTTTTAGGAAATATAAAGGACAAAGACCTTAAAGCGCGTTTGGGTTCAAAATCAGATTTGCTTTTAATGATCGGGGAGTTTCCTCAGAAATTAATGAAAATAGTGCCTCTGAAAACCGCACATTTTTCTTGCTCTCTGAACCAAATGAGTAGCTTTGCAGATATGAGTCTTCAAACCGATAAAAAGGATGGTGAAGAACAAGTATATTTTTTGGGTAATACGTTGAAAAAAATAAGTGTAAGATGAAAAACACCTTTAAAGGAACAGGAGTTGCATTGGTTACTCCTTTCAATGCTGATGGGTCGATTGATTTTCAGGGATTGGAACGTTTAGTGAATTATCAGATTGATAACGGAACGGACTTTCTGGTTGTTCAGGGGACAACTGGAGAATCACCGACATTGGATATGGGGGAAAAACTTGAGATTCTGGATGCTGTTCGAAGAGTGAATAATGATCGCATTCAGGTTGTATTTGGTGTTGGAGGAAACAATACTATGGCAGTTGCAAAAACGTTGTCTCAATTGCCATCCGGAATTGATGGTATTTTATCGGTGTCACCTTACTACAACAAACCTACTCAAAATGGGATTGTTGAACATTACAAAATACTTGCCGATTCAACGGATCTACCGATCATTTTGTACAATGTACCAGGAAGAACAGGCTCGAATGTATTGGCATCTACAACGTTAAAACTAGCAGAAATAGACAATATTGTAGCGGTGAAAGAGGCTTCAGGAAATATGGGGCAAATTATGGAGATTTTGCGTCAACGCCCGGATGGATTTGGAGTGTTGTCAGGTGATGATGCATTGACTTTACCAATGATTGCTTGTGGGGCAGAGGGAGTAATTTCTGTTGTAGCGAATGCATTTCCGAAGCGTTTCAATGAAATGGTTCACGCAGCACTTGAAGGTGATCTGAAAAAGGCGCGAACAGCGCATTACGATTTATTGCCTGTTACGGATATGTTCTTTGAAGAAGGAAATCCGGGTGGTGTAAAAGTGAGTCTGGAAGTGCAGGGAATTATGAAACAAAATATGCGTCTGCCGTTATTCCCGGTATCAAGTGCTTTGTATAGCCGTATTGAGGCTGAAACAAAACGAATTCTTTAATGGGAAGTAAGGCAGGAGAAATATTTGAAGCTATAGAGAAAGCGGAGCGAATTGTGATTACCTCACATCGTTCACCTGATGGAGATTCCATGGGGTCATCTGCCGGATTGTATCACGTTCTTAAAAACATGGGTAAAAATCCGGTCGTATGTCATCCCGATCATTGTCCGCAGTTTTTGAATTGGGTCATGGAAGGCTGTGATTGGTATGTCCATGAACTGGAACCGGACAAGGTAGCACAGTTTATGGCAGAAGCCGATCTTATTTTCTGTATGGATTATAATGGCGCCGATCGAATGGGACACGGGATGTCTGAGCTTTTGACTGCATCTGATGCATTTAAAATCATGATGGACCATCATCCTCGTCCGGATGCTTTTGTGGATATCGCAGAATCAAGAATTACGGAAGGATCTACCTGTCAGATCCTGTTCGATGTAATCGATGAAGGAGGTAAGCTGGATTATTTGGATGTTAAAGCGGGGGAAGCCATTTATCTGGGAATCATGACGGACACCGGATCTTTCAGGTTTTCTTCGGTAAATCCCAGAACGCACGAGATTTTGAGTAAACTACTTGCACTTGGTGTGGACCACACTGCTGTCCATGAAAGAACTTTTGACAATGTGCGCCTGGATCGATTGAAGCTTCAGGGCTATGCCATTGCAAATAAACTCGAGATTATTCAACACTTTCACATCGCCTACATCTGGTTAACAGAAGAAGAGTTGAACAAATTCCACTATAAAAAAGGAGATACGGACGGATTGGTGAATATGGCACTTGCAATTGAAGGAATTAAAGTAGCTGCTTTCTTCTCTGAAAAAGATGGCCAGATTAAAATTTCCTTTCGTTCAAAAGGCACGATTCCGGTAAATGGCATAGCTGCTGAATTTGACGGAGGAGGGCATGTGAACGCTGCCGGAGGAGTGAGCCATGACAATATGGAAGATACGATTCATCGGTTTAAAGCGTTAATCCCTAAGTATTTTAAAGGCTTGAATGAAGCATAAGAAGCTATATCTGTTATTTGCATTGTTGCTTGTAATCGGAGCAATCTACTTTGCTTTGGATGCTTTTGGAGTGTTTGCCCCGGAAGAGATAGATCATCCTGAAGTCAATTGGACCAAGCAGCAGTCAACAAACTTGGGAAAAGAACTAGCGATTGAACAGGAACTTGATATAAAGATATTTCTGGAGGGACACAAGGATTGGAAAATGACAAAAACAGGTAGTGGTTTGCGTTATGAAATCCTGGAACACGGCGAAGGCGATTCGATCCGTGGAGGTGATCGGGCAGAAATTGAATATGAGATCAGGCAGTTAGATGGTACTTTGTGCGCCCGAACGGAAAGTGACGAATATGAAGAGTTCGATGTGGATAGAAGTGAGATAGAGTCTGGAATCCAGGAAGGGATAAAATATTTGCGTGTTGGTGATAAAGCGAGGTTTATCATGCCGAGCCATCTGGCACATGGTCTGGTCGGAGATATGGATAAAGTACCACCTTTGACGGTGCTATTAGTTGAAATTAAAGTATTAGGAAAGGCAGTATGATGAGGTATTTGTTAAGTTTATTCGTGCTATTAATCGGTTTGTATTCGTGTGATACAACAGGGGTAAAGTCAGAAGACAAGAAGAAAGGAGAAGAACCGAAATCCGACTTGCTTCAGGGAGATGGAAAGGAGGATGATCCGTCAATTGCAAGTTCATCTGAAATAAAAGATGAGGTGAAACTGAAGAATGGTATTGTCATCAAGTGGTTTGAACATGGCAGCGGGGAAACGATTGGTGAATATGATATGCTCAGAATTGACTACAAGGTCAAACTGAATAATGGAGAGGTTATAGACGGAAATCACCTGTTGAAAAAGCCAAGTATGCTTTTCATGGTAGGATTTGGAATGCAGACTCCGGGTTGGGATATTGCTTTGAAGGAGTTGCGCGTAGGAGATCAGGCAGAGATTTTTATCCCGGCTAAGTTAGCTAGAGGAGAGCAGGAAGTACCCGGACTCTTTCCTGCAAATTCGGATAATAACCTTACGATCAGAATTATGGAAAAGGCAAAACCGACGAGAGAGGTGGATGGAAATAAGGTTTGGATCTTCGAAGAAAACACAAAGAACAAAATCAAATTCGATGAAGGAAAAGAAGTGGAATTTCATGCAATGGCTTTCTCTCCGTCCAGACCGCTTTACCTTAATACATTCAGAGAAAATCAACCATTTAAAATGAAACTGGAAGATTATGGTTTGGTTCCGGGCCTCAAAAAATCGTTAATTAATGCAAAAAAATCAGATCGTATGTATGTCTATGTTCCAGCCTCGGAAGCTTATGGCAGTAAGGGGTATCTGGATTTGGTCAAGCCAAATGAGCCCATATTGTACAATATTATGGTGATGGATGTTACATCGAATCCTCAATAAACTGTTATCTTTGCGAACGAAGCAAAATTGGAATATCGAAAAAATGCGTTTTACTCTCCTGTTTCTTTTCTCACTTCTTTTCAGTGCGGCATTTGGTCAGAAGATCATCGATTCTCTGGATACAGAGGATGGTAAGATCCTGATCTATGAAAACAGGACATGGACGTATGAGCACGACCGTAACTTTGACGGAATCATGAATCGGCAGTTACACGAGCAGTTAGCGGCTGATTCAAATATCAATTTTATTCAATCCTGGGATCAGGATTTGTGCTATACTTCAAATTTAGCGAATGACGTCAACCAAATCAAGGATACATTCTGGTTGTGTGTCGAAGATAGCGTGTCTTCCGCCTTTGTAATGCCATTTGACGGACGGGTGACTTCTCATTATGGATGGAGACACGGAAGAAATCACAATGGTACGGATATCGATCTGGAAACGGGTGATACGGTCAGGGCAGCCTGGTCCGGGAAAGTTCGTTACGCTAAATACAATACTTCGGGATTCGGGAACCTGGTAATCATTCGTCATTACAACGGACTGGAAACCTTTTATGCGCACTTGAGCAAGCATCTGGTTGTACCTAATCAGATTGTTGAAGCCGGAGATCCTATTGGACTGGGAGGAAATACCGGACACTCTTACGGATCGCACCTGCATTTTGAAGTAAGATTTTATGATATTCCTATTGATGCGGAAAAGATCATTGATTTTGAAAATAAAACGGTTCACGATCAAAATCTCCTGGTACATCGCGGCTTGTTCCGACCAGGTTCGTCTACAACTACTTTAGCTTCAAGTTCAGGTAGTACATCAACAGCAGGAGCACAATATTATCGTATTCGTTCAGGAGACACCTTGTCTGCCATTGCAGCAAGAAACCGTACAACCGTTTCGAAGATTTGTCAATTAAACGGAATTCGTCCGACTACAGTACTTCAGGTAGGAAGAAACCTAAGAATTAGATAACGAATGAAGAATCTCACTTTCATATTGCTCACAGTTCTGGGACTATCATCATGTTCGGAGTATAATTCCGTAGTAAAGTCAGATGATTACGGTAGAAAATTCGATCTCGCAAATGAGATTTACGACAAAGGATCGCGTCCCAAGTTTGATAAACACGGTAATCCGAAAGTAAATGGGGATGGAGATGTTATTGTGAAATCAAATACCTTGCTCAGAAGTATCACGCTTTACGAACAGGTTTATGAGCGGATGCCTAAATCAAGTGAAGGCGAGTTATCGTATTTCAGAATAGGTAAGGCATATTATCTTGCCGGAGATTACTATATGGGAGGATATTATCTGGGGGTTTTTCCAAAGCGTTTTCCATTTAGCCCGAAAGCGGAAGAAGCAATGTTCCTGAGTGCCATGTGTAGTGTGCATAATTCTCCTACTTTTTCACTGGATCAGAATGAAACGGAGATAGCAATAGCTAATCTTCAGGGCTTTTTATCAAATTTCCCTAATTCGGTACTGGTGGATTCCTGTAACCACATTATTGACAGATTGTATCTTAAGTTGGAGACAAAAGATTATGAATCCGTTTATCTCTACAATAAAACAGGAAATTACAATGCTGCAGTTACTTCCGCATTGACATTTATGGAAGATCATCCGATGTCGAAATATGAAGAGGATGTCTATTTCATCCTTGTGGACAATTCTATTTTATTAGCAAAAAACAGTATTGACAGCAAAAAAAAGGAACGAATTGAGAATGCTATCGAAAGATATCGTAACTTTGCAGTTCGCTATCCGGAATCCAATGATTTGAAAAGCCTGAATTTCAGGATAGGTAATTTAGAAGAGGAATTAAAGGTTATAGAGTTAAGCTCAAATAATTAGACTATGAGTTTTAAGAACAGTACAGCTGAAAAAACAACGATCACACGTGATTTGATTGATCTTGAAAAGAATACAGGAAATATTTATGAAGCTATCGTTATGATGGCTAAAAGATCAAACCAGATCAATGTTGACTTAAAAGAAGAGTTGACACAGAAATTACAGGAGTTCGCTTCTTCTACTGATAACCTGGAAGAGATTTTCGAGAACCGTGAGCAGATCGAGATTTCAAAATTCTATGAGCGTTTACCAAAACCGGTTGCTATTGCTATCGATGAAATGCTTAAAGACGAAATCTACGCGAGAAATCCGGAAGAAAAATAAATTTCATGAGAGGGAAGCGGGTCCTTCTAGGAGTAACGGCAGGTATTGCAGCTTACAAAACCGCTTACCTGGTCAGAATATTAAAGAAATTGGGGGCAGATGTCAAATGTATTATGACACCTGCCTCTTCTGATTTTATAAGCCCGCTCGTACTGTCTACATTGTCCGGTAATCCGGTCTCCATTCAATTCTGGAATAAAGAAGACGGAACATGGAACAACCATGTGGACTTGGCATTATGGGCAGATGTAATGGTAATTGCACCGTTAACAGCAAATACCCTGGCAAAAATGGCACACGGACAGTGCGACAACCTGCTTCTGGCAACTTATTTGTCGATGAAATCAGATACGATTGTTGCCCCGGCGATGGATCTCGATATGTATGCGCATCCGACAACCAGAAAGAACCTCGATCTTTTAAAACAATACGGAGTAGAAGTTATTCCTGCTGAAAGCGGTGAACTTGCTTCAGGATTAGAAGGAGAGGGTAGAATGGCAGAACCTGAAACGATCGCCCGGTTTATTTCATCTTATTTTGAGGCAAAACAAGATCCGTTTTTTAAGAAGAAAACAATTTTAATAACTGCAGGACCGACGTATGAGTCGATTGATCCCGTGCGTTTTATCGGAAATCACTCTTCCGGTAAAATGGGTTATGCTTTGGCTTCGGCTTTATTAGATAAGGGAGCGGATGTGGTATTGATATCCGGTCC
>QKAV01000033.1 GCA_003247185.1 Crocinitomicaceae bacterium | reverse complement strand
ATGCCAATCAATATTTCTTTGCCTGATTTCACATCTGCTATTCGTCTTTCGCGCTTCTCTTTAACATGTTCCTTTAGATAGTCCATTCTCAGTTCGTGATTTTCGCGCTTTTCCAGTTCCAGGAAAAAGTTCCAGGCTTTTGCTGCTAATTCCTTGCAGATTGCATCTACGACATAACTTCCTCCAAGCGGATCTATGACTTTATCAAGATGGGCTTCTTCACCCAAAATGAGAGAAATGTTCACGGCCATTCGTTGAGCAAGGGCGCTTTTCCTTGTGCTGAGTGCATCATAAGGAAGTACGAGTAGATTTTCCACAGCACCATTGATGGCAGACAGTGCTTCTGTTGTTTGTCTGAGAATATTGGTATACGGATCTTTCAATGATTTATTGACGTGACCTGTAATGGCTGTTATTTCCGCCCGATGGCTACAGTTATGTTCAGGTTGATAGGCGTGAACGATTTTTGCCCAAAGTGCTCTGAACACATTAAATTTAGCTGATTCGATAAGGTATTTGTTTCCAACTCCAAATTGGAAATGAAGACATGCGGCAGCTTCATCAATTGTAAAGCCGCTATTCATCAGTGATAGAATCAGGTCGTGGCCATAATTCAGGGCATACCCGATTTCCTGAAAGCTCGAAGCACCTGCCTGATGCAATTCAAAAGCGTTGACACAAAAAACCGGTTTTTGTCCGGAGCGTAGTTGATCCAGCAGGGTCTCATTTTGTGAACGGTCTTTTGTTGCGGAGAAGCTGATCTGTGCTTCGGTATTCCCGATGTGCTTCAACAGTTCCAGTACATCTTCCGGGTTGCTGATATCGAAGTGGCTGCGAATATGCTCCAATCCGATGTCTTTCAAAACTTCCTTCCAATTTATATTTTCCTTTTTAGGAACAAAAGCGAGATAATTGACGCCGTTCATCAGCCAATACAATGCAAGCTTATTTGCTTCCTTTTCATCCGAAACTTCAATCTGAATTCCATTGTTCCAGGAGTTGTTTGCACGTTGAAAGCCACGATCAAAAGGGTAGCTGCTAAGCTGTGTCAGATGATGCTGATCATCTTCCTTATGCTGATATGATGCAAGATCAATCTCTTCGATATCATCCTTAAACCGTAGGATTTCAATGGATTGATCCTTCAGGTCTTTGGTCAATTGATCAACCCATTCCTTTTTTGTGCTATCGGCAAATATATGTTTGGTTTCTATCATGATCCTGATTCAATTTTTTTTGAATTTTCACCTTCGATTTTATTTTCCTTATATAAGTACACTACCGTAGAGACCATAATGGTCAATACGGGAGCTAATGGTATTCCAATAATTGGGATATGGTAGATAATCAGGAAAAAGCTTCCGGTCAACAGCATTGTCAGGATATTTTGAAAAGCATACCCTAAGCTGCCGAGTACACCAACCTTATAGCGCTCCAAATGAAAATCATAAAAGGAGAACCCAAAGAAAAATGCAGCAATGAGATAATAGACTAGGGTATCTATGATATCTGGAAAAATCCATGAGAACATCCAGTAGAACATCATAATTCCGAATTCCAGTGTAATCGCTATTAATACCACAAAGATCATTCTGATCAGATCGTTTAGAAAGGACACAAACGTGAAATTGAATGGAGTTCCGGTAAGTGAAGTGTCGAACTTTTCCGCAAGGGAGGTGTTAAAGGGGGAAAGTAAAGTGATAATGATATAGATATAGATCTGCTCAAAAAGCATCCCGATAAAACCGAAAAAGTAAGAAAGTCCCGACTCCAGCCAACCCGTTACCGTATCCAGCACAGAATATCCTGTTGCCAGATTAATGGCGGATGTATACGCTCTTGCGCTGTAAAGGATATACAGGTAGATTGCAGTGATTACAAGTCCCGGAATAAAGTAGATGAGGAATTTGCCTTTAGATAGCGCCTCAAAGGTCTTCTTAATACCGTTTATATGAAATTGAAATGTATTCACCTGTAGCAAACTTAAGGATTATCCTACTAAAAGGTAGCGGATTAAAAGATAAAATCCTGCGTAGAATAACATGAAGTTTAGTATAAGCTGATTGGGAGAGGCATAACCTTTCCTGCGATTGTATAGCCAGAGTAAAGTCCCGAATGCCAAAGCAGGCAAGACGGGTAATAATAACAATTTGATCACAGCAATTCAAACTGTTTTAAATGGTGTGTCAGATGTTTACTGTTGAGTTTGTTCCAATCATCGTAATTGAGCATTCCGAAGTTGGGATGAAGTGTCTTTAAATCCGTATTTTCTTCAAATAAGTTTTCGAATTCAATCCAGTTAATCGTAAACTCATCGATCGCCAGATCTATTGATTCATTCCGAAGCTCCATATTTTCAGGAGCAAAGCTAGCTTTAAAATCCACCGGCATCGGATGTTCGGAGTATAGAAAGGCGCGGGCTTTGTCAACTTTTTCTTCCGGAATCTCCAGTTTCGTCGGAATTTCACCTTTGGCTAATTTCAATGTGTCCGAGAGGTGTTCTACCATGCGTTGGGCAGTCATTTTACCCCATAACGGTTTCTTATTAGCTTCCAGTTGATCCAAATACCTTAGAATCAATTCCAGATCAGTTTCTATAAAACTCATGAATTTGTTTTTCCTACAACTATGTTTAGACTTGCGGGTACTACGCGAACATTTAATTCGTCACGAACATCAATCGGTTCCCCGTCATAATGAGCAAGTTTCTGAGATAGTTTGATTTTGGCGTTGCTGAAAGATATGACTTCTGAAAATCTGGTCTTATCAGCTTTCTTTCGGAGTATTTTAAACAACAAACTAGGTAAGTGCCAAACTTTAAAAGGTTTCATTAAGTACAGTTCCAACTTACCATCCGTAACATCTGATTTCGGAGAGATTGTAAAACCGTTTCCAAATTGAGAGGAATTTGCTATCGTACAAAGGAAAACCGGTAGTGATTTTACTTTTCCATCCAGATCGATAGACACGTTTATCGGGTTGTACTTAAAGAATTCTCTCAAAATCAGGTAAATATAAGCCCGTAATCCTCTTCTGTTGTGCTGATCGAATTTTTCGGCAATCAGAGCGTCAAAACCATAACCTCCTACACCTAAAAACGACTTATCATTCACCATAACAGTGTCCATGGAAATCGATTCATTTTTATTAATGCATTCGATCGCATCTCTCATATTGAGAGGTATATTCAGGTGTCTTGCCAAGCCATTTCCTGATCCTGTCGGGATGATTGCCAGTTTTGTGGTAGATCCAATCAGTGCAGTACCTACTTCGTGTACGGATCCGTCACCGCCTACGGCACAAACGATATGAAAACCGTTTTCTGCTGCTTCTTTTGCTAGTTCCTTCGCGTGGAAACGGTACTGACTAAAGCAAATCTCGTGCTCAAAAAGATTCTTATCCAGGTACTGATCAATCAGGGAAGGTAATTTCCCTTTTTTGCCTACACCTGAAATAGGATTAATAATAAATCGGATCTTTTGCCGCACAAGTCAACATTTGAGATAATCGTAAAAATAAACTTTAATTCCTTTTAGTACAACGTTTCAGTTAATTATTCTTCACATTGGGGTAATAATAACTATCCATTCCGAACAAACCTTTAAATTTACAATATGAAAAAAATCATTCTTTTGTATGCACTGTTCAGTTTGGCAGCGCCTCTTTATTCTCAGGACTATTCCGGGTTTAAAATCTATGATTCAAAGGGTAAGAAAACGACAGTGAAAAAAATGCTGCAGGCTACTGGAAATGCCGACTTTGTGTTTTTTGGAGAATACCATAATGATCCGGTTTCTCACTGGTTGGAATTAGAAGTGCTAAAGGCTAAATACAGTGAAAATAAGAACATAATGCTCAGCTTTGAGATGTTCGAACAAGATCAGCAACAGCTCCTGAATGATTTTCTTACCGGTAAAACGGATGAGAAAACTTTCGAAGATTCGTGCCGCTTATGGCCCAATTACGAAACGGATTACAAACCGCTTATACGCTATGCAAAGGAATCCTCAATCCCTGTTGTTGCAGCAAATATTCCTCGCAGATATGCCAGTTTACTATTTAAAAGAGGCAGACAGGCGCTTGATTCGCTTACGTCGGAAGAAAAATCGTGGATCGCTCCGTTGAATTTTGTTGTCGATACAACATTATCGCAGTATGCAGAAATCAATGCAATGGCAGCTCACATGGGATCTGGTAATTTACTGGAAGCCCAGGCGATTAAGGATGCTACAATGGCTCATTTTATCATTAAAAACCGCAAAAACGGAGAATCAGTAATTCAGTATAACGGAGCGTATCACAGCGATTACTATCAAGGAGTTATCTGGTACATTGAAAATGAAATAGGGGCTATCAATAAGGTTACGATTTCTACGGTTAGCCAGAAAGATATTTCAAAACTGGAAGGCGAAAACAAAGGAAGGGCGGATTTTATCATCTGCGTTGATGAGGATATGACAAAGACACATTAATCATGAAGCATCTTGTATTTATTTTTTGTCTGTTTTTGAGCGCTTACAGTATTGCTCAAAGTGAGAATGCATCAGCTCCTGCAGATACGGTACTTTCAAAACAAAAGCAGGGAAATTATGCTACGGAAGTATTCTTCCTGGCTAACTGGTCTGTTACTGATAGAGTATTAACTGAAAATAAAGGACTTTTCGGCGATACGCTTGGGGTGCGCGCTGATGAGACGAGTTTGAATAAATGGTCCTTCGGTTTGGGATTCAGAAATATGATTACCAAAAGTTTTGCGTGGGAAGGAGGAATTTCCTTATTGCGCAATGGAGAGTCTTATTCCTTTTCAGGAGCGGATACGGCATATAATTATACGACTACTTACACATATATTGCGATGCCCTTGAAGATAGACTACGTATTCGGCAAGAAACTTCAGTTGGTTACTGCTGCCGGAATTATACCTCAAATGTTTATGCGTTACAGACAAGTAGGGACGGATGTGGATTCAAAAGGATCGGAATCTCCTTTCGATAATAGTACCCACAGTGGCTACTCTCCTTTTGTGTTGTCTGCAGTTTTTAACGTCGGAGCACAATTGAAATTATCTAATCAGGTGAAATTCTTTTTCATTCCCGAATACAGGTTACAATTAAACTCGACTTATACCAACAAATCCCCGTATATACACAAGGCTAATGCCATTGGGTTTAATATAGGGTTAAGCATTGGGATGTAATGAAAATACAGGAACTAATATCATATCTGGAGCATTTGGCTCCGTTGAGTACCCAGGAAAGTTACGACAATTCAGGATTACTTGTAGGCGACCCGGATCATTCCGTTTCAAAAGTATTAATCAGCCTGGATTGTACGGAGGAAATTATTGAAGAAGCTGTCCGGATTGGTGCAGAGATGGTTATTTCCCATCATCCGATCATATTTAAAGGGCTGCGATCAATTACAGGGAAGAATTATGTAGAGAGAACGGTTCTGAGTGCGATTAAAAATAATATTGCCATTTATGCCATACACACGAATCTGGATAATTACATCCATGGCGTAAATGCAGAGATTTGTGAACGGATCGGGTTGAATCGAGTGTGTGTTTTAGCACCTGTTCAAGGCAAACTGAGCAAATTGGTAGTGTATGTTCCTGCAAGCCATGTTGAGCAGATTAAAGATGCTGCATTTGAAAATGGGGCAGGAAATATTGGTAATTATAGTGAGTGTTCCTTTGCAATGCAAGGAAATGGAACGTATAAACCGGGTGTGGCAGCAAGTCCTTTTTCAGGAAAGGTGGGAGATCGTTCCGAGGAAGAGGAGTTAAGAGTGGAGTTTCTGGTGAATCAGTTTGATACGGGCAGAATTGTGAGCGCTATAAGAAACGCTCATCCGTATGAAGAGATGGCTTATGAAATCTATTCGATACAAAATGCGAATCAGGATTCCGGGGCCGGAATGATTGGGGAATTAGAGGAAGATGAAGATCTTGAATCCTTTTTACAGCGGATAAAGACGATTTTCAATGCAGGCGTGGTACGGTATACAAGTTCGGATAAGAAGCGAATCAAGACTGTGGCGGTATGTGGTGGTTCGGGAAGCTTTCTGCTGAAAGATGCCATCCGTTCCGGAGCAGATGTTTTTATCACGGGAGATTTTAAATACCACGAATTTTTTGATGCTGAAAATAAGATTGTAATTGCAGATATCGGACACTTCGAAAGTGAACAATTTACATCTAACAGATTAAAGGAGCTAATCCAAGAAAAATTTCCTACATTTGCGGTTCATTTAACAGCGATAAAAACGAATCCAATTAATTATTTATAAAGCATGGCAAAGACAGCAACAAAAAAAGAAGCTACGGTAGCAGAGAAACTGGATAGCTTGTTTAAATTGCAACAAATTGATTCAGAGATTGATAGAATCAGAACGATAAGAGGAGAATTGCCATTGGAAGTTCAGGACCTTGAAGATGAAATCGAAGGGTTGAGCACCAGAATTCAGAAATTAGAGACGGAGATCAAAGAATTGGAAACAGAGATCAGTGACCGTAAAAACGGAAGCAAAGATGCTGAGGCCTTGATCGCGAAGTATAAGGAACAACAAAACAATGTTAGAAATAACAGAGAATTCGAATCATTGTCAAAAGAAATCGAATTTCAGGATCTTGAGATTAAGTTGAACGAAAAACGTTCACGTGAAGCGAAAGCTAAAATCGAACAAAAGACCGAAATTCTGGCAGAAGCTAAAGGGCGCCTTGATTTCAGAACGGAAGATCTGAACACGAAGAAGTCGGAGTTGGATGAGATCGTAGCAGAAACGCAATCTCAGGAAGAGAAATTGGTTAAGGAGTCAGAATCGGCGCTAGGTAATTTGGAGCCAAGATTGGCGGCGGCTTATTCCCGTTTGCGTGAGAATGCTAAAAACGGATTGGCGGTAGTTCCTATTCAGCGTAATGCATGTGGAGGATGTTTCAATGAAATTCCACCTCAACGTCAAATGGATATCAATTCAAAACGTAAGATCATTACTTGTGAGCACTGCGGTAGAATATTGGTTCCTGCAGATGAACAAGAAGCTTAATTGAGTATTTATCAATAGTTGAACCGTTCCTAAGTGAACGGTTTTTTTATGTATGAAGTTTAAAGATTACCCTATAAGTTCGGAGATCAAGGCAAATCTTGAGCAGCTTGGTTATAAGAAACCAACTGATATTCAATTCAAATCCATTAAACACATTCTGGACGGTGAAGATGTTTTTGCAATTGCTCAAACCGGAACGGGTAAAACTGCAGCTTTTGCAATACCGCTCGTTTATCTGGTACAAAAGAACAGTACTAAGTATAGTGCAAAGACACCTAAGGTGCTGGTAATGGTACCGACAAGAGAATTGGCGGTTCAGATCGGTAAAGTGTTTCAGAGTATTTCAAAGGGTACAGGTGTAAGAACACTTGCATTGATCGGAGGAGAGGGGCAGGATGCACAGATTAAGGATCTGGAAGCAGGTGTGGATATATTAATAGCAACACCCGGAAGAATGTTCGATCTGATGTCACAAGGGGCACTGTCGATCAAGGACGTGAAACATCTGGTTCTGGATGAGGCAGATTTGATGCTTGATCTTGGATTTGCAGATGATATCAAAGGTGTTTTAGGGCATTTATCGAAGAAAAAGCAAACCTTGTTCTTTTCAGCGACTATCTCCAAACATATCAAGAAGTTGGCTTATGATGTTGTCCGCAATGCGATAAGAATTCAGATTTCACCGAAAAATCCGGTATCAAAGAACGTTCACCATGCGATTTTGTTTGTTGAGATGGATGATAAGCGCTTCTTTCTGGAGAATATTGTTAAAGAATACCCGGATAAAAAAATTCTGGTATTTGCACGTACAAAAGTGCGTGTGGGCAGAATTGCGGAAGCCATGAAACGAGTAGGGGTAGATGCCGAATTGTTGCACGGAGAATTGGGACAGGATGAGCGTTTTAACGTGATTGAACGTTTTTCAGAGGGCGACATAAAGCTATTGATTACAACGGATGTAGCTTGTAGAGGAATTGATATTCCGGGGGTTGATTTTGTAATCAATTACGATCTTCCCGAAAACCCTGAAAATTATGTGCACCGTTGCGGAAGAACAGGAAGAGGTCGTTCT
>QKAV01000256.1 GCA_003247185.1 Crocinitomicaceae bacterium | reverse complement strand
GGCGTTTTCTTTTACCGGGACCGTTGGTGATCTTTTTGCCATTGAAAAGGACGGATATGAACTGAAATGGGAGCGGATTGTTGCCGGAGGTCAGTTAATGAAAATCATTCTGGATACGAAATTCCAGGAGATTGAAGAGATTGTGATTACACGCCAGAACTCCGAAGAGGCATTGGATCTGGAAAATGTCAACATTATTGACTACCAGCCTCTGGACGATTGTATCCTCACGCTTAAAAAGGAAAAACGCACCTATTACATCGGTCTCGACAGCCTCCATCACGCCGGCGTAAGTTATCCGATAGAAGTTTCCAGACCACAGCAATTGTTTATCGACTGCATGAACAACGCCTATATTCTGTCCGCTGATTCTGCCTATCAGTTTTATCTTTTGGATAACGGTATCGTTGTTTCACAGGGAGTAGCAGTAGAACGATTCAATCAATACATCCGTCCATGTGTTTCCAAATTCGATAATCGCCTTGTTTTCGAACAACTATCCGATCTGAACAAGTCGTACAAACTGGTGCTTTACGACAGTACCGATGCCAAAGAAATCTATAATCGCTTCGATAAATTGGGATACCAGGCAGCATGGGAAGCTTCGGTAGGCGCCGGAATGCAAACCGATCCCAATTACGGAGATACGCTTGTTGATCCGGTTTATCTGCGAAGACAGCAGCGCAGAAAAGTCTACGGAAGAAATGATGTCGGTGAAGATTTTCAACGTGATCTGGCGCGTGACGATGCTGAATTTACCCGAATTTCCAAACAGGCTACAGATAGTATAAACAAAGGAGGTAATGGAAGTACAAAAGCCTGGGAAGCTGCCAATAACTGGTCCAATACGAGTAATTACGATGCGGCCATGGCAAGTTTTATGATTTTCACACAACCTCTTCAGATCAAGACCTTTCAGATCGGCGATTATATGGCTGTGGTAGACTATCTCACAGATTCCGTGGTAATTCTTGACCACCGGGGTTATAAAGTCCGGGAGAATGACTTCATTCTGGAAGAAGACATAAAACACGTTGTGCAGGATCTGGCAACCGGCTATGTCTATTTATTCACCATGGACAAGGGAAGTCATAAAGTATATGGCTTAAATGTCTTTACAGGAAACGTTTACTATCTCAAAAACTTTGGCGGTCGCCCCTATACCGAAAATGCGATCATCTATGATGGTTACCTTTACTACAAGGTACAGGAAAACAATTTTTACGGTATCGAGCGTGTACGATTACCCAAACTTTCATTCTTCGAAGAGGAGGAATAGAACAGATAAAAATTTCAGGGGCATCCACATCAACTGAAATCACAACAAATCAATTCATCCTGAAATTAGCTATCCTCTAAAATCCGCAGATCTAACAATTTTATCGACCTCTCCTCCCGGGTGATTACGTATGATATGCTCATAGGCCTTTGCTACTGTTTTAAAGTGCTGCGATTTCAGATGCAGTTCATCATACCAATCACTTTGGTCCCTGGCCAGCCCCCTGCTGTCTACATGATAGACCTTTTCAAAATCGAGTGCAAATTGCGCCATCATTTCATTGAATTCATAAATCATAGCAAACAATATACTGCGCTGATTACCTCTGTTAAGCACTTTTTTAATCATCAATGGTGTAAACAACCATTTGCCGGTATCCAAAAGTGAGTTTACTACAGGTTGGAGCGGTGTTGTCAATGAAAATCTTCTTTTGTTATCCGGAATTGGATAATCATACCCCTGAGTAATACTGATAACATGGTTATGCTTGTTTTCATCCTTGTACAAATGGCTAAACAACAAAGTATACTGAAAACGAAATACCAGAATAAGAGCGTGAAACTCCTTGGTAAAGAACTTATGTCCGTGATAAATCGTTTGCTTTTCTTCTTCCGTAAGCTCCAGGTTGACGGATTTTATCTCCTGTGGATTTTTGTACTTGTCCACTTTATAATCCGGATGCTCATCCACCAGCATTGCAATTTTATAACTCCCTACAATATCATTTCCCCCTCCACTGATCAAAAAGAAATCCGGGGCATAGTTACTCAGTCCGGAAACGTACTGGCCATCGTACAGGATATTGGTTATCCAGTCTCCTCCGTAAGCATCACTTGCAATCAGGAAATCATCCTTTTCATCCAGCCAATCAATAATATCTTTAATGAATACCGGAAACTGGAACCAGGAATCGCCTTCCGCATAAATACGGAAATACTGTTTATCTGCAGTCTGCCGGTCTACTTTGTCCCCGTAGCGTTTTTCTCTCTTGTCAGATGATTTTTTATTCCATTTCCCCAACATTCCCTGCGTTGGACTGCTGATCCGGATAAGGTCACTTTCATTTAAATCATAAATCTTCTTTACCAGGGTTCTCAGGTGATCAAAGTCCAATCCCAGTTTCAGAGCCGATTCAAACTCTTCCTGCTTAAAATTCAAAGGATCATGAAGCACTTTATCCAATAGCACCTCCAGGTCTTCTGTGTTCTTCATCTCTTTTGTGTAGTGGTTCTCTCTAAGATAGTGAATTCCCGCTAAAGTTGTATAATCCCATAGCGAACCGCATAAATCACCAGTTCCGGGACATTTTCGGTTCCGGTCTTTTTATAAATAGACTGACGATAGCCTTCCACCGTTCTACTGGAAACGAATAATTCCTCCGCAATTTCATTGTTCTTTTTTCCGTCACAAATCATCCGGATCACATCGCATTCCTTATCGGAAAGTCCATCCTGTCTTTCCAGCTCATCGTTTTCAATCCCCAGAATTACCTGTGAGGTTTTCTTATCAAAGAAGTATCCTCCTTTGTGTACGGCACGGATTGCTTCACGCGCCAGTTCGAAATCGCAGTTTTTCGGGAGAAAGCCATTGGCGCCTCCTTTCATCGCTTTTGAAATAAAGGGATAATGGTGATACATGCTAATGATCAGAACATTCAGTTTCAGTTTCCGTTTCCTGATCTCGTCCAGTACGGCAAAGCCATCCAGTTTGGGCATTTCTATATCCAACACCAAAACATCACAGTTTTGGGAGGTCAATTTCGACAGTAGCTCTTCCCCGTCAGCAGCTTCAATTACCACCTCAATTTCCGGATCAGCTCCGAACATAATAGACAACCCTTGTCGGAAAAGGTCATGATCATCTGCTATAGCTACCTTTATCTTACTCATGAACTGGAATCGTTAATGTTACACTTGCGGGTGGCCCCTGATGGTAATCTATTGTACCTTTTAATAAAATGGTTCTTGCCTTTATGGACTCAAGCCCCAATCCTTTTTTACCGGCAAGTTCGGCAAAATCCTGGTTACTGATCCCAACTCCGTTATGCATGAAGTTGAGAATAAAATTTTCTTTGTCCGCAGAAAGTCGAAGTGTCAACTTAGACGGAGAATCATACTTGACGGCATTTCGTAAAACTTCCAAAGCAATCCGATAGATGTTGATTGACTTCTTTCCGGATTGAATCGGATGGTCTCTGTCCAATTCAGACCTGAAGTTAACTTCTATGCCATTCAGGCTCTTAATGTAAAACTGAAGTGCATCGGAAAGGCCATTTGATTTCAGCAATTGTGGCGCAAGGTCGTGTGAAACAGACCGGATATTATCCGCCAGCATATCCGCCAAATCCATTTCTTCTTTCAATTGTAATGCTTCTGTTGCTTGCCGCGCACTTAAACGAATTTTGATGAGTGCAGCCAGTGGACCAATTTCATCATGCAGGTTGCGCGCAATTTTATCACGTTCTTCTTCCTGGGCATCCATAACGGCTGTGAGTACTTCCATTTCCTTTTCCAACACCATCATTTTGTACTCATCTTCTTTTTCCCGCAATCTTCGCTTGTATGCTACGACGAAAAGTAATATTGCAGCAGACAATCCGGCCATAGCAACCGTGCCCGCCAAAATTGTTAAGAAGATCGTCGTCGAGTTTCCCATATTCCCTTTGCGAGGATCAAGTTAAATAAAATGGAAACATAAAGTTGTATTTGCCATACAGAATAGAATAAAACAGTGTCCTCAACCCGAATAACCCGCTCAAAAAGAACAACAAAAAAAGTTGTTGCATTATACAACAGCATACCTGCTACAAACCAAAAAGGCAAGTGATACTTTAAACGCGGAACCGTCGCATTTTGAAACAGTTTGAACAAATATTCAACTGAAAATCCCATGATAAAAAACTGACCAATGACATTTCTGATCGGGTTGATTTCGTCGTAGCCATCAATCAGCAATACAGCAAAACTTACAACTAAAAATAAAAGTATCGACCAAATTACTCTTCTTCGCTCGTGTGGCATCTCGAAAAGTTGCCAAAAGATCAACATCGTGGTTAGCGGGTACGTGATCTCGTAAAAGTGTTCTACCAGAGCTGTAGAATTAAAATAATTGGCCGATACTTTGCTGGCTATTTCAGTGACAATGGCCAGGATAACTAAAACTAAAATTCCTTTTCTGATTACCTTTGTAGACCCTTCAGATTTTGTCAGGCAGATTAGCAGCAAAAGTGCTAAATAGCTGCCTTGCATAATTTGAAAGGGTATATAGTAATATAGTGTCAGAACTAACTATTTAATGCATTTACACTAGGGCATATAACGGGACATCTCGTTCCTTTTTCTACAATCACTCCGTTCTGCATATCATTTCCGTTTGCATCTGTCCCAACAAGTACCATTACATGATTCCCATCATCCTTACCATGATACAAACGTATCCCATCACATCCCTCCTGGCTTAAAATGTCCAGGATAAACTGCTTATCATACATGTGAGAAATCACACCTATCGTGTTATTTCTTCTGAATGCTGCCGTCATTTCCGATGCTTCCACTAAAGTAACTCTTGCTCCATTTGCCATAATTAAAGTCGTTTTATTTGTTGTGTTCCTTAAATGTAGGATTACGGATTAACAAATAAAAGAGCTCCAAAACCCCAAAAATGGCATTAAGTTGTTAATTAATTGATCTACAATAAATAAAAGTGATGTTAAATCTGCATTAAGCGCAAAAATTCCGTATTCACCGCAATCGACTGCGGAAACTACGTTAAAAGCAGGATTATTACGCGATAAAATCAGTAGTCCCCCTATTGCATTTCACCGAATCTTGCTAGAATTTTGTTTTATGCGATATTACCTAACCAATATTAAGTCTGACTTAAACGTGCATGAAGTACATGCTGCCTTTTGTTTATTTCTTCCTCCTTCTGATCAGAGAACAGATATCGGAGAACATCAACATTGCAGTGACGCAATTAAGACCGCCTCTTCTATTCAGAAAAATGTGAATGGGTGTTCTTTTTGTGCACGCGAATGTCATAAACGTTAGGTTAGTACCTGAATAGTGATCAGGCAATTAATTGTACTTCCTTTTGACGCAATTGTATTTCAGGGATTACATGGATCAACTTTGATTCAACAACCAGCAATTCCCTGTAAAGGTCGTTCATCTGGTTGGTCAGAATTTTCATTCTGCCGGCAAACTCATACAGTTGATCAATATGCGTTTCCACTTCCAGCCAGTTTTGATTGGAGACTTCAGATTTTAATCCGCTTTCAATGGCTTCAAAATGTTCAAAGTCAGAAATGTCGCTTCCCATTTCTAATTCTGTTGCCAAAGTCCTGATCAGCCTTGAAACATCCTCACTTTCTCCATCGTCAATTTTGTCCACCGATTTTTCAAAACTGTTATTCAGCTCATCGTATTTCTGTTTTAAGCTCATAAAACCGGAATTGAGTCTTTCAATGTCATTCATGACCCTGTCTTTCTGACACAGCAGGTTGACGTACTGCTTTAATAATGCAGGATAGTCGACTTCTTTCAAAACACGTTTAAAATTTGAGATCATCAGATCAAATAGTGGTTAAATAATACTGTGAAAGTACATGCTTGATGCAACGAAAACTCACAAATCCGGATCGAATAATCCTATATACGTATAAATACTTATTTGCGAATCATTTTATCACGTAGATACCGTGCTTAATCGCATATACCACTAATTCAGCAATATTATTGGTTGAAGTTTTATCTGCTATTCGCTTGCGATGTCCTTCAATTGTGCGTTTACTCAAAAACAATGTTTCAGCAATCTCCCTGTTTTTCAAACCTTTACAAACTAAAACAATAATTTCCAACTCTCTATCAGATAGCGGCTCTTTTGATAGTATGATGTCTTCGGTTGATATTAATGTCAATTCACTGAAAGTTTACGGAGGCTAAATATAGTTTTTGTGTTTGCAGTCTCAAAGCCTTCTGCCTAAACGATTTAGCCTCGTTTCAATTATCTTTTTGATTATCTGACGATTAGAATTATTAACAAGTAAAAAAACAGGTATTTACACCTATCGGGAAAAGTCCGTTTTTGATTTGGTTTAAACCATTTGAATTTCTTAAATTCGGAATATGCTAACTAGATTACTCCGACTACTCGTCATACTTAATGTTATACTACTATCCTTCGATGCGAAACCGCAGTTATTTCAGGATGATTTTGGAACTGCTTTTACAACGATCAGCACCGTAAATTGGCCTACCGCCTGCCGCGGGGGAACGCCTTCAAGCTACAACACTTCAGTCGGAGCCTGTTCTGGTACAAGCGACTACAGTTACAGCATGTCCGGATTTGGAAAATATATCACGACAAGTGCCATCAGCATCCCTTCTACCGGCTATGCTTTGAGTTTCAGTTACCTGTTCAATTATTCATTGAGTTTTCCAACGGTTGAAATTCGAACGGGAGCGAGTTGCGGAACAACTCTCCAAAGTACAACTACTTTAACGCAGGCAGCTACGTGTAGCCCGCAATCCATCAGCCTGGATGCTTTTGCCGGACAAACGATCTACATCCGATTTGTATCCAATACTTCTTCTTCCACTTTTTATTTGGATGATGTCCTCGTTGATGCTTCCGGCAGCAGCGGAGGAGGCGGATGCCTTCTGCAAGACGATTTCGGAACTGCATTTGCTTCGATCAGTACCACGAACTGGCCTACCGCATGCCGAAGCGGTTCTCCTTCTTCCTTCAATACGTCTGTAGGTTCATGCAGCGGCGCAGGAGATTACAGCTATGGAATGAGCGGATATGTGTACATCACATCCATGGCACTGTCCATTCCTGCTACAGGTTATTCGCTTGATTTTACTTATTCCTATAACAATACCTTCAGTTTCCCTGCCGTCGAAATCCGGTCAGGCGGAACCTGTGGCACTTCACTGCTCAGTTCAACCACGCTGACCAATACCAGCGGAAGTTGCAATCCGCAGAGCATTAATCTCGACCTTTACGCCGGCCAGACGATCTTTATCCGTTTTGTTTCCAACTCTTCAACCGCCACTTTTTATCTGGATGATGTAAGCGTATGCGGTAGTAGCAGCGGACCTGTCGGTGATTTCAAATGGGCCGACAATTTTAATGATAACAACACCACACTCGATTATGCCGGAACAGACGGAGACGAAGCCTGTACAGGTTGCGGACCGTGGAACCTGGCAGCAGGAGCGACCTTGAATCTTGTACCTTCAAGCGGATGGAACGGCAATACCAATGAGACAGAAGCATTCGTAAATAATATGTCGAATGTCTATTATGTCAGACTGGACCGAAACGAATACATTGAGTCTCCGGTGATTGATATGAGCGCGATGGAAAGTCTGAAAATCAGTTTCTATGCAAAATCGTCGTCCGCGGGAACCGGAGGTGGAGACAGTTGGTCGTCTGTAAGTGATCATTTGCGTTTGCAAATATGGGATGGCACTTCCTGGATTACCGTGAAGGACATTACAGAGGGAGCAGCTGCGCAGGAGAATCAGATTACACCTGCCCTGCCATTCAATTACTTCTGTTTTTCGGCGTACAAGAGCTCTTCCAGTCCGGGGAACTACTATTATTCCAGTACTCCGAATGTCAATTCGGCCTATTTCCACAGCGGATTCAAATTCCGGGTGATTTTTGAAGGCGGTTTCTCAGGTGCCCCGTTTGCCTGGGTGGATGATTTTACTTTCCGTGCTGATGCGGACGGTTATTCTACCATGGTTCCATGCGGAATTTCTTTCTGGAACCAACCCATGGCAACTTCTTACGGTCAGGATACCGGAACAACCGGAAACAACAATGCCGAAAAAGGTGTGGAA
>QKAV01000045.1 GCA_003247185.1 Crocinitomicaceae bacterium | reverse complement strand
ATGAAGCCGAGTTTACCTCGCATTTAATGCACGCAATTACTGTTTGATCAGTTTCTTTGTCATTTGACCATTCCGGATATAGTAGACACCACTATTCAGTCGGTTCAACTGTATCGTGTTTTCACCTGCGTGAAGTGCAATGCGTTCTAATTCCCTTCCGGTTTCATCAAAGATGAAGACTTCTGTCTCCGTTTCAGCATGAATAATCAGCTTATTATGTGCCGGGTTGGGATAAAAAGAAATGGAGCCCAGATTAATTTCGTCAATACCGGCAGGAGCGGGATTGCTGTTACTCCATTGTCTGAAGAATCTCCAAATTTCTTCGATTTCCGTAATGTCATTTACCGGTTCGTAGAAATAAGTGTGTGTACCTCCATTTGCCCTGATCAATTCAACTGAAGCATTTGGGGTACATCCCTGAATAACAAAATCATCAAAGGTTAGACCATCGGATGCCGTGTCCGCAAAACGCGTTGAATCTGTAGCAGGTGCACATGAATGCTGATCTCTCCAAAACTGAAATGATTGCGTAGCGAGTTGTAGTGTCGGTACTGGTCCGGAATCATAAGGTACCGTTCCGTCGGCAGTTCCGTGAATATGTATTACCGGAGTAAGATAGGTTGGAGAACAACTGTTATAATCACTTGTGGACATTGCTCCGGACATTACCCCAATAGCAGCGATTCGGTCATTCATATTACAAGCCAGGTGATAAGACATGATTGCACCCATGGAAAATCCGCAAACGTAAATTCGGGTCGGATCGGCATTGTAATCATTGATCATCAGATTGGTCATCGCATTGAAAAAACTAAGATCATCAATGTTAGGAGAAAGTAAAGTTCCGTTATTCCATGCCGTTTGACCAAAGCTATTTACAACCCCTTGCGGATAAATAGGAATAAAACGCGCTGTATCTGACATAAAGTTTAAACCTATCCCTGACATATTTTGTGCATTGTCACCTAATCCGTGCAGACAGAATACTACTGGAAGGGACTCATTTCCCGGATCAAATCCGCTTGGAAGATATTGAATATAATCTCTTTGTTACTCCGCTGATGTCAACTGCTTCATTTGTTTGTTGAGAAAAAGTAATCGTTGTTATGAATAATAAGGCGGAAGGCAATAAAAGCTTAAGCATGTTCTTTTTTTTGTTAATATACACATTTCTGTTTTTTAATGTTGTATCACGTTAAGTATACGGGAACTTTATTATTTTCAGGGAGTGAAAACAACGATTGTATTTCTACTGTTAATTGTCCTCATAAGCTGCTCCTTAAGCGCTGATCAGGAAGCGTCTTTGAACAGGGCTGTCAATCAGCACTTATCTGCTATGAATGATGGAAGAACACTTCAGTATATTTCAGAGGTTCATCCGTCAGCAGTGAAGTATTACAAGGCCAAAGGGGATCGTTTTTTTAAGGAACATTTCATGTTGGTGGATTCTTCGGAAGTATTTAATCCCGATTATTACCAGGATCCGATCATTAAGACTATCGAGAGCAAGGGGGAGCAATTACAGGTTCGCTATGAGGTTCTGAAAATTGAGACAATTGACGGCTATCCTGAATCGATGCCATACAACCTATTTGCATTATCTGACGATAACGGAAAATCATGGTATTTTCTGGATGAAGGGGATTATTTTAACAATGATATTATTCCTGTCAAGGAACGGTTAATAGATAAAAAGTAAATGAGGGGATTATTCATTTTTGTTTGCATTGCATCCGCACAGTGGTCTTTGGCTCAAGGGTACATACCGGGCGGAGGTCGGGCAATGTCTATGGGGAATGCCACTGTAGCAGTTGAAGATGAATGGGCCTTTTTCAATAACCCTGCCGCTACAACTGGTATTAAGAAGTTTACAGCCGGAATTTCCTATGAGAATCGGTTTTTGTTGAGAGCGCTTCAGTCACAAGCTCTTGTGGCCGCTATGCCATTGGGAAAAGGGGTCTTGTCATTTGGAGCACATAATTACGGATATACCCAGTTTCGCTCTTATCGGGCAGGGGCAGGATATAGTATGAAACTTTCCGATCATTTTTCGATGGGAGCACAACTCAATTATCAGGGCTTATCATTGAATGAAAATTATGGTTCCATTAACACGATGACTGCTGACATAGGTATGTTTGCTGAAATTACTTCCAAATGGAAAGTAGGTTTGAGCGTATTCGATATCGGAAGAGCTAAACTGGCAACAGATAATGATGATCGTTTTACAACGACGATGCGCCTCGGAACAAGCTATCAGTTTTCAGATCGGGTATTGATTTCAATCGAAGGAGATAAGGACCTGGATGATCCTTTGCGCTTCAGATCCGGAATAGAATATCAGGTAGTTGATGATTTTCACCTCAGAGGAGGTGTAGCAACGAACAGATTGGAGCTGACTTTCGGGATGGGATATACTTTTTCGATGTTCCGATTGGATCTGGGTACATCGTACGATCAGATTCTGGGTTGGTCGCCTAATTTTTCTTTGTTATTTCTGAATAAGAAGGATCAATAATATGAAAAGGATCCTTTTCATATTGTTCATTTTAGGGCCGATAGTAATAGGGTATTCTCAGGAGAAAGAAGAAATTATTCAGCAACGAATCGAATTTATCTCGGAGCAGTTGGAAGATGAGAGTATTGATCTTACAGATGTGATTGCCCAACTGAATTATTACTACGATCACCCGCTCAATTTGAATAGTGCCTCCCGTGAAGATCTGGAAGCTATCGGTTTGTTATCCGAGGTGCAGATCAGCGATCTTTTATTACATATCAAGTTGTTTGGTAAGTTCATCTCCATCTATGAATTACAAAGTCTGACCTACTGGGATATGGAAACGATCTATCGTGTGCTTCCATTCGTACGGGTGGACGATAAACTGGATCAGGTACATGTTTCACTGAAGGAGATGCTGAAGTACGGAAAGTTTGAAGCCTATCTTCGCTATCAACGAATATTAGAGCATAAATCGGGCTATGATGCCGTTCCGGATTCTGTTTTAAATTCGAGTAATTCCTATTACCATGGAAATCAGGATCGATATTACACGCGATTCCGGTTTAGTTACAGAACAAATTTTAGTGTCGGGCTGACAGCAGAAAAAGATCCGGGAGAGGAGTTTTTTAAAGGATCTCAGCAACAAGGATTTGACTTTTATTCGGGGCATCTTTTTTACAAGGGAGGCAAGTACTTAAAAGCCATGGCAATTGGGGACTTTCAAGTCCAAATAGGACAGGGTCTGAATTTGTGGACGAGTTATTCATTCAATAAAACGGCTGATGCTACCAATGTGAAACGCTCGGCTCAACCGCTTAAACCTTACACATCAGTTAATGAATCGCGGTTTTTACGTGGGGCTGCCGTTGATCTTGGGTTGGGAGATTTTTCACTGCTGTTATTCGGATCACATAAAAGTGTAGATGCCTCTATTGCAGCAACTACGGATTCTCTGGTAAGCGACGAGTTTCAGGCTTCAAGCATTAATCTGAGTGGTTTACACCGTACAAATTCGGAGATTGATCGTAAACATTCCTTGCAGGAAACGATTGCCGGTGCAAATCTCCGGTATCAAAAATCCAGTTTTAATGCCGGCGTATCCGCAGTATACATGGGCTACGACAAGGCTTTGATTCGGGACACGCTTCCTTACAATCAATTTGATTTCAGAGGAAAGAGTACGATGGGCCTTTCTGCCGATTATAGCTGGACTTTCAGGAATTTTAATTTTTACGGTGAGGTTGCCAATTCGACATATAGTAAGGCATTTGCAAATGTTCACGGTGTCTTAATTGCATTGGACAAGAGTGTTTCAATGTCAGTCGTTTACAGAAATTATAATCGTGCTTACTCTACATTTTACAATGCGGGATTTCGTGAAGGTAGTCGTACACAAAATGAAAAAGGTTTATATACCGGGCTGAAAGCGCATCTCACGAGAAATTTTTCTGTTGCAGCTTATTTGGATGCCTTTGCATTTCCATGGATGAGGTATCAGTCGGATGCACCTTCAACAGGTCATGAAATCCTGATTCAACCTACCTATAAGCCCAGCAGAAATCTGGAAATTTATGTGCGTTTCAGGGAGCAGCAGAAAGCGAAGAATAGCGGGGTTACAGATAATACTGTTACGGAGATCGAGGATGTAGTGCAACGAAATTATCGCTTGAATTTAAGTTATAAGGTGAGTGAAGCATTTCAGATTAAGAGCCGGATTGAATATGTGACCTTAAATCGTGCATCATCTCCAAATGAAAAAGGGATGATCTTTACGCAGGACCTTTTGTTCAAGCCAAAATCTTCACCCTTGGATCTCACATTGAGGTACGCATTGTTTGATACGGATAGTTATGATACCCGGATTTACAGTTATGAAAACAATGCACAATATGTATTCGCTGTTCCCGCATATTATTACAGAGGAAGTCGTGCTTATGTATTGGTAAGATATACCTTCCTGAGAAAATGTGATCTTTGGGTTAGGTACGCGATTAATATCTATGCAAATAGAAATTCCACAGGATCAGGAGCGGAAGAGATCAAGGGAAATACGAGGACAGAATTGACTGTTCAGTTGAGGGTAGCGCTCTGATCAGTATTCAATATCCAGATTGAAAATATTTTTGAAGGTATGAAGGCTAGGATTTTTTCTGGCCATTTTCTGGAACTTATCCTTACCTGAAAGATGTACATCAATATCATCATCCGTGTGTTCAGATATTGAGACATTGATCTGTACATTATAGTTCTTGACCCTTCTTCGGATGAAATTGTTAAAATCAGGAAGAATCTGACTGATAATGTCTACCATCACCTGATTATCTACTTCCATGAGGTACGTATGATCTCCGGTGATTTTCGGATCCCGGCGCTTCAGAGCTGAATAAATGGATTCCTTGCCCTGTTCCTTCATTTCATATGCGAAACTGTGCCAAGCCATTTTAATGTCATCAAAGCTGTATACCTCGTATGGCATTTCCCTAAGATTGATCTGTGATTCCGATTCTGTTTCAGGATTCATCATTTTTTTGATGGAAACAGAGGATGATCTCAACTGGCCCGTAGGCTGTGCAGCAACTTTAGGTTGGTTCTGATACTGAGGGATAAATTGTTTTGCCGGTATTTTCTTCTCCGTTTTAGCCTGCGTTTGGGTAGTACGGATGTCCTGATTTGGAAAGGGAATGATTTTAACCCGTCGTTTCAGGGATTTTTTTTTTCAGTCTCCTCTTTAATAGAGCATAGTTCCATGAGGGCCATTTCAACGAGCAATCGCTGATTTTTTGAAGCTTTATACTCCACATCTACGCGACTCAAAACGCCCAACGCACGAATGACCTGATCAGGTGGCAATGCTTTTGCCTGTTCGACGTATTTCTGCTGTACATTTTCACCGACTTCAAGCAATTTTGCGGTACGTACATCTTTGCAAACCAGTAGATTTCTGTAATGTTCAGCTAGCCCTGCGATGAAGTTATGCGAATCAAATCCTTTTTCAACTACATCGTTCAACAACAGTAATGCACCTGGAATATCTTCTTTCTGGGTGTACTCGATTACTTTGAAATAATAATCGTAATCCAGAATGTTCAGATTCTCGATGACACTTTTATAGGTGATGTTGTTTCCGGAAAAAGTTACGATCTGGTCAAATATGGACAAAGCATCACGCAATGCTCCGTCGGCTTTTTGGGCAATAATCGTTAATGCATCCGGCTCGGCGATGATTCCTTCTTTTTCTGCAATTCCAGCCAAATGATCAGCGATATCCTTTACCTTGATTCGGTTGAAGTCAAAAATCTGACATCTCGAAAGAATCGTAGGGATGATCTTATGCTTTTCCGTAGTTGCAAGAATGAAGATGGCATGCTTTGGCGGCTCTTCCAGCGTCTTCAGAAATGCGTTGAAAGCTGAAGTTGAAAGCATGTGAACCTCATCAATAATGTAAACCTTGTGGGTTCCGAGTTGAGGCGCAATATTCACCTGGCTGATCAATTCCCGGATGTTTTCCACACTATTGTTGGAAGCTGCATCTAATTCATAGACATTTAATGAAGATCCGGAATTAAACGACTCACAGGATTCACATTGATTACAGGCCTCAAAATCTTCTGTTTTATTAAAACAGTTGATCGTTTTTGCAAGAATACGGGCAGTTGAAGTTTTTCCAACTCCACGTGATCCGCAAAATAAAAATGCCTGTGCCAGGTGATTGTTCTTGAGTGCACTTTTTAACGTAGTTGTAATCGACTTTTGACCAACGACAGAATCGAAGGTCTGGGGACGATATTTTCTTGCTGATACTACGAAATCACTCATGAGTAACAAATATAATTCAAAAGAACACTCATTCTTTGGACTGTTGATAACTCTTTAAAACAGAGAAGCAGGTCCGGGACCTGCTTCTAAGATTAATCTGTTATCTCGATAGATTCGATGCTGTCTCCCTGACGAATATCATCTACAACATCCACTCCTTCGATTACTTTACCAAAACAAGTGTGATTTCGATCCAGATGCGCCGTGTTATTTCTGGAATGACAAACAAAGAATTGTGATCCTCCTGTATTTCTTCCGGCATGAGCCATTGAAAGAACACCTCTGTCGTGATATTGGTTATCACCTTCCAGTTCACAATCGATCTGATATCCCGGTCCACCGGTTCCCGGCATTCCTTTCGCTCCCTCACGGGTATTCGGACAACCTCCCTGGATTACAAAATCTGGGATCACCCTGTGCCATTTTAAACCATTGTAATATCCTTCTTTGGCCAATTTAACGAAGTTTGCTACTGTTTTTGGAGCATCTTTTTCATAGAACTCCACCTTCATTTCACCTTTGTTCGTTTTAATGATTGCGTGCATTTTATTTTTTCTTGCAAAGATAGCGTTTTAAGCACTTCACTTTTTCATTTACCATGGTTACATTTGTACATGCAGCGATTTAAATTCCACAGAGGAGAAAGCGGAGTATTCGGAGAACAGCATACACGCCTTGTTTATGATCAATATTCACTTTTGCCCTTCATCAACAGAGTCTTTTCGGAGGAAAATACTTTTAAAGTAGCTCATGAGCGGTCTGATGTTGACCGCATTACGCTCCAGAACGTACTAAAATCGCAGTATGAGGGATTAAAAATATCCCCTGCGGTTGAAAGTGCGATTGAGTCGCTGTCTGCTCCGAATACCTATACGATTACTACGGGACATCAATTATCTGTTTTTACAGGTCCTTTGTATTTTGTAATCAAGATTCTTCATGTGATCAAACTCAGTAAAGAGCTAAATGAAAAACAAGGTGACATCCGTTTTGTTCCCGTTTTTTGGATGGCTTCGGAAGATCATGATTTTGAAGAAATAGCGACAGTAAGTCTTTTCAATCAAAAATTGGTATGGGAATCAGAGCAAAAAGGTGCTGTCGGAAGGTTTCATATCGACGCGGAATTTGAACGCTTAAAAGCACAATTCGGAGATCTGTTTAAGACAGATCATGTCGAAATATCGGAATTGTTAAAAGCTTACAGCGGAAAAACGCTGGCAGAGGCTACAAGAGGACTTGTAAATGAATTGTTTGGAGATCACGGACTGATTGTGATAGATGCAGATAATAAGGATTTGAAACGCAAATTCCTTCCGTTGATCGAAAAGGAACTTAAAACTTCTTTTGCTGAAAAGGCTGTTGAACAAATGAACCTTGAATTAACCAGGGAAGGGATCGATCATCAACTGAAAGCCAGGGACATTAATTTATTTTATTTGGACGATCAGGCACGAATCGGGATCAAACGCACGGAAAAAGGAGTGAGTATTCCGGGAGTGGGAGAATTTGATCTTGAAACAATAATTGAAGTTGCACGTGAGCACCCGGAACGCTTTTCACCGAATGTTGTTTTGCGACCGGTTTATCAGGAGACTATTCTTCCGAATGTGCTGTATGTCGGAGGGGGAGGAGAAATTGCGTACTGGCTGCAGTTGAAAGAAGTATTCAAAGAAGCAGGGATTCCATACCCGTTGATTCAGGTCAGGAACAGTGTAATGTGGATTGATGCGGTGACTGAAAAAAGAATAGCTAAACTGGATTTGGCACTGGAATCATTGTTCCGACCGGAAAATGAGATTAAGAACTCTTATCTACAACGTCATGAAAGTGAGGTGCTGGATGATGAGAATATTCAAAATGCGCTGAAAGTACTGAAGGATGAAATCCTTGATTTTGTAGTTTCCGTAGATAAAGAGTTGGAGCGATACGCGATGGCGGAGGGTGCCAAACTGGATAAGCAGATTCAGGCCATCACTTCGAAAGTAGTCCGGGCAGCGAAGAGCAAGCATGATGATGCGATGAATGGTATTTCTGCCATAAAGACCCGTTTATTTCCTGAAAACGAATTGCAGGAGAGAGTTGTCAATTTCTTTCAATTCTGCGCTGCAGGCAATGTGGAGGAGCGTTTGGGACAATTGTATCACTTTTTAGATCCGTTTGAAAATGATCTAATCGTGATCAGGGAGTCTTAATTGAAATAAATTAATCGAACTCCCGTTTCTAATCCTACATTTGCAAAATGCTGAGAAGGGCACTCATATATTTATTTCTAATCAATTCTCTTGTTTCGGGAGCTCAGATTGCTTCTGTATCAGGTGTTTGTACGGATAAAAGGGGTGTTCCTGTGGATGGCGCAAAGGTGCTCGCGAAAGGGGCGGTAGAGGAAGTCACTCACACGGATGTACAGGGAAAATTCAAATTGATTTTTGATACTCTGGGAGAATATACTTTGATATTCAGGATTGCGGGTACAGATCTTGAGGAAGTCCGGGAAATCAATATCAAGTCATTTGAAGCGATTCAGTTGGCACCGATTGAATTCAAATTCCAGCAATCAGATTCTGTAACTGTCAGAGGCGTAAAAGAAGATCCTTTTAGTTTACCGACTCTTCCGATGGTAGACCTTGCAAAACTGCCTTTTAATTCGGTTGAGCGAATGCTGATCTATTCTACTGTAGCAACTTCCAATAATGAGTTAACAACCAATTATAACGTTCGGGGTGGTTCGTACGATGAAAACCTCGTTTACGTGAATGGCTTTTTTGTTTACCGACCTTTTTTGACGCGATCAGGGCAGCAGGAAGGGATGTCATTTATCCATACCTCTCTGGTGGAATCGATCAAGTTTTCAGGAGGCGGTTTTGAATCGGAATACGGTGATAAACTGAGCTCGGTACTGGATATTACATATAAAAAACCA
>QKAV01000011.1 GCA_003247185.1 Crocinitomicaceae bacterium | reverse complement strand
GATGATTGCGAAAATGCAACATCAGCCGACCAGGTGATTACTGTTCAGGATTTGGTTGCTCCTCAAATTACTTGTCCGGCAGATATGACTGTCGAATGTGATGCACCTACAAGTCCCGAATCAACTGGCTTTGCTACAGGAACAGATAATTGTTCTGTTGCGGTTAGTATTGATTATACCGATATCGTAGTAGCAGGTGAAAATTCTAATGATTATATCATTGAACGTACATGGTCAGCTGAGGATGGTTGTGGTAATGCAAGCACATGCACTCAGCTAATAACAGTCCATGATACTAGTGATCCTGTGATTACGTGCCCTGCAGATATGGAAGTTACTGCAGATAACGGTAGTTGTTTCGCGTCGAATGTAGATTTGGGAACTCCGGAGGTCTCTGATAACTGTACGCCGGCAGAAGACCTGGATGTACAAAACAATGCTCCTGTAACATTTGCAGTAGGGCAAACAGAAGTTATCTGGACTGTTACTGATATGTCTGGTAAATACAGTACTTGCAAACAGATTGTAACAGTAACGGATGATGAAAAACCTGTAATTACAGCATCAGCAGATATTAATCAAACAGCAGATGACGGCGAGTGCGGAGCAATGGTTGAAATTACACCTGCAACTGCCACCGATAATTGTGGTGTTGGCGAACCGGTTGGCGTACGTAGTGACGCATTAGCGTTAAGCGCAGCTTACCCGGTAGGAACAACTGTAATTACCTGGACCGTATCAGACATTCACGGAAACCCGGCAGTGGCTGTTCAACAAACAGTGACCATAACCGATAATGAGGCTCCGGCAATCACTTGTGCTGAGAATGTTTCAAAAACAATCATCTCTTCAGCAGTTTGTGATCAGATGGTTACAGTTACTGCTCCAACCGCAACTGATAATTGTGCTGTTGAGTCTATTTTGAATGATCAAAATGGAACTGCAGATGCAAGTGGTGAATATGCTTTTGGCCCAACTTTAATTACCTGGACGGCAAAAGATATTCACGGGAATACTTCTACTTGTACTCAGGAAGTTATACTGAAAGCAGAGCCGTTGGCAGTAGAAGACTATCAGTTTACAAATGAAGATGAGTCTCTGGTAATGGATGTTCTGGAGAACGATATGGACTGCGATAATAACATCGATATGAGTTCCTTGAAGATCGTATCTGATGTTTCTCACGGTGAAGTCACTATTAATGAGGACGGAACAATCACCTATCTGCCTGAACTGAACTACTACGGTGTGGATATGTTCACTTATGAGATTTGCGATGCCGATGGCTATTGCTCACAGGCAACCGTAACAATCCAGGTGATTTCAGTTTACGACCCACCGGTTGTAATGGGCGATATTAACAATACCTTCTCGGGTGTGCCTGTAACCGGTGACTTGTTTACAAATGACGTGTACCATGAAGTAGGCGTAGTGTCAGGTCCTTCAATTGTAGGAAAAGATATGACTTCAGCAAGAACATCGAACGTAAACGGTGGAGCACCAGGTCAAAACTTAACAACAGTTCATACTGCTGTTAAAGTAACTGATCCAATGCACGGAACCCTGGCTTTGAATGCTGACGGTACATATACTTATACGCCGGATGCATCATACAATGGCGACGATAAATTTACTTACCTGGTTGATGATGCCGTTAGTGGAGAAACAGCTCCGGGAACCGTTTACCTGCGAGTGATCAATCCTGATCATGTAGCGCAACGGGCAATTGTAGCTAACGCTGATATTTACCTGGGCTACAATAATCATCCGACTACAGGTCGATTGTTAGATAATGACTTTGATACCGAAGGAGCTACACTGGTAATGAATACAACTCCGGTTGTTGCTCCGGCAGCAGGTTCATTGACACTTTTTGCAGATGGTGCGTTCAACTACGTTGCCCCAGCAAACTTTGAGGGAATGATTCGTTTCACTTATGAAGTTTATGCAGAAGGAAATCCTTCGAACAGCAGCCAGGCTGAAGTTGAACTGATCTTTGACGCTACAGCTCAAAATGATGGTGTTTTCGGAGTTGATGATGCTGTGCATACAGACAAAAATGTTGCTGTAAGCGGTAACGTTCTTTCGAATGATGTTAATATCTCAGGTGAAACAGTTACAGTAGCAGTTCAGGATCAACCGACAAAAGGATCGGTAGTTCTTGCAGCAGATGGTGCCTTCACTTATACCCCGAATGCCGAGTATCTTGGACCGGACAACTTCACATACAGTATTTGTTTGCCGGGAAGTGATTTCTGCCGTAATGCAACTGTTTACGTGACTGTTGACGAAACGAATCGTCCACCGGTAGCGGTTGATGACAGCTTCTTGATGAATAAGTTAGGTAATGTGCTCGACAATGACTCAGATCCTGACGACAACCAGATCGTTGTTACCAGCATCGTTGTTATGCCACAGCACGGCCAGTTTGATTGGAACTCGGATGGTACGTTCACTTATACTCCGGAACAGGACTACTTTGGAGATGATTCCTTTGTATACGAGATTTGTGATGATAATTCAGTTCCATCCTGCGATCAGGCAACCGTTTTGTTGAAACGGGATTCAGATGATGATGATATTCCGGATTCAGATGATTTGGATGATGATAACGATGGTATTCTGGACGTTGTTGAAGGTATGTTGACCATAAACAGCGATGGTGACCGCTTCCCGAACAGTTTGGATATTGATTCGGATAACGACGGTATTCCGGATAATGTTGAAGCACAAATCGAAGCACAGTACCACGCTCCTGTAGGTATGGACACTGATGGAGATGGCTGGGATGATGCTTACGATCCATCCAATGGAGGTACGCCGATCACCTTGGCCGATACAGACGGTGACGGACATCCGGACTATGTGGATATTGATACCGACGGTGATGGTATTCTTGATATTCTGGAAGGCGTGATTGGCGATGGCGAAAGTCTGGCAACTCCATTGCTAAGTGGACAGGATGACGACGAAGACGGCTTGGATAATGCGTTTGATACCATGACAAAAGGTACTTCTTTCATGGGCGTAACAGCCGAAGGAACAAATGCAGCTATTCAGAACACCGATGGAGATGCAGTTCCTGATTACCGTGATTTGGATTCAGATAACGATGGTATCCTGGACAATATTGAAGCGCAGGAAGATCTTCAACCAGAGAACTTTGTTGTTGCAGCAGAGCAAGATCAGGATGGCGATGGCTGGGATGATGCCTTCGATACCGATTACAATGCGGAAGTGATTCGATTAGTAGATACCGACGGCGACGGAACTCCGGACTTCAGAGATTTGGATACCGATAACGACTGGGTTCCTGACTACATTGAAGCCAATGACGCAGATATGAATGGTAAACCCGACTTGTTGTTAACAGGAATAGATACCGATGGTGACGGTTTGGATGATGCATTTGATTCATTGTCAACAGATCCTGGTCCTCAGATCAGCATGGTGAAATCAGCTAGTATTCTGAATGCATTTAACCCGGGAGCATCTAAAATTCTGCCTCCAATGCAAGATTCAGATGTTGACCTTAAACCGGACTTCCGCGATGTGGATGATGATAATGATAAGATTGCCACTTATTTGGAAGATAACGTTATCATAGACGGTGACCCAACAAATGATGATTGCAATCGAAACAATGTTCCAAACTATTTGGATCCTTTATCGTGTGATATCATTCCGGATGCATTCTCGCCGAATGGTGATGATAAGAATGAGACGTTGTTCATTCCTGCAGTTTATGCACACGGCAAAGCACATATCCAGATCTTCACCAGATGGGGAGCTAAGATTTATGAACAAGAGAATTACGGTAACGAACAGTTGTTAAATGAGAAGGCATGGTGGGATGGACGTCCGAATATCGGAGGAAATGGCGATATTGTACCGGAAGGAACATATATGATACTCCTGATTTTTGATGATTCGACTTTGTATAAAGGGACCGTATTTGTTAACCGTTAATCCGAAGAATGATGAAAGCGATGAAATATTTAGCCAAACTAGCTGTGAGTATTGTATTACTGGTAAGCACAGCACTAAGCTCATTCGGTCAACAAGACGACCCGATGTACAGTCAATACATGTTCAATATACAGGCGTTTAACCCGGGGTATGTCGGGTCGTGGGAATGCGTCGGTTTTATGGTCCTGGGGCGCTACCAATGGGTAGGGTTCAATGGAGCACCAGAAACACACACATTTTCGGTTCAGGCTCCGCTCCGTAACGAAAGAATAGGCCTGGGGCTTTCCGTAATCAATGATGTAATTGGAAAAGAAAAGCGTACTGCCATTTTTACGGATTATTCCTATAAACTGAAATTGAACAACGAGGCAAATATGAGGCTGGGGTTTAAAGCCGGTTTTACTGATTATCGTCACGTGTTGTCAGAACATGTCATTATTGATCCAAGTGACCCTGAGTTTGAGGGTGAGATTCGTGAACGGTTCATGCCGAATATTGGTGTCGGTGTATTTGTCTCGGCACCACGCTATTACTTGGGATTCTCTATTCCGAAGTTGTTGAAAAATGATTTTGAATATGGGGCTAATAAATACAAAACGGATTATGAATTCAGAAACATGAACCTGATTGGTGGTTATGTATTCGACCTGGGGTCTTATACGAAGTTTAAGCCCTCGTTCATGCTGCGTCATTCGGAAGCACTGCCATTTGTGTATGACTTGAATGCAAGCTTCCTGTTTAAAGAAAAATTCTGGTTGGGCGGAATGTTCCGTTCAACCAGCTGGAACGGAGCAGGTAGCACGATTGGTGCGAATGTGCAGTTTATAATCAGTGAAAAGCTACGCATTGGCTACGCTTATGATCTTGATCTGACAGATCTTGGATCGTACGGAAACGGCTCGCATGAAGTCATGATTTCTTATGAACTGCGCTCTCTGGTTAAGTCGTTCACTTCACCGAGATATTTCTAACCCTGAAAACTTCTACCTATGAAAGCTAAAAATATTCTGGGATTAACTTTAGTACTTGCCGCTTTTGCCTTAAATGCGCAACCGGTGAAGGTATTTCAAGATGTTAAAATTAGTGTCAAAAATGCGTCTGTCAATACACCGAATAGCGACTTTGCTTCAGCTATTGATCAGGGGGAGTTGATTTACAATACGGAGGTAAAAGTGCAAGTTCCCAAAGTCAAGGAAAGCTACTTGTTCTATGATGTCTTTTCTTCGCAAATTCAACCTGAAGGAAGATTGGCTAAGCAAGGAGAACATCGTCCGCGGATAACAACCAAGGTACAGGAAGGGCCGATGAGTATTTGTAAAGCCACGGACGAGATGTACTTAACGCAATCCTATGAGCTGGAAACCGATGTGCAAAACATTGTTTTCAAAAAAGAAAATATCCGGTTGGGAATCGTCAAATTTAAGAAAGGCAAGGATGGTTGGACAGAAGAGGGACAATTCCCGTTCGCATCAAAAGATTACAATGTTGCTCACCCGGCAGTTAATCAAACAGGCGATACGCTTGTTTTTGTAAGCGACATGCCTGGTGGATTTGGTGGGACAGACTTGTATTACACGGTTCGCAAGAATGGCGAGTGGGGAAATCCTGTCAATATGGGAGATGGAATAAATACGGCCGGCATGGATATGTTCCCGCATTGGGACAAAGACGGTATCTTGTATTTTGCATCCGATGGTCGGGGAGGCCAGGGAGGACTTGATATCTTCTATACAACCTTCAAAGGAGGTAAAATTGGAACCATTTCAACCTTTGATAACGATATTAACTCAAAGTCGGATGATTTCGGTTTTATTCCCGGACCACAGGAACGTTATGCCTACTTCTCTTCAAACAGAAGCGGAGGACAAGGAAGCGATGATGTTTACATCGTGCTGCCCGAAGAATATAAGTTCGATTTGTTGGTTCTTTCGTCATTCACTGATAAGCCAGTGGCAAATGTGAAGGTTGAGATAAAAAATGCCAAAGGAAAAGTTGTAGCGGAGGCAATGACTGATAAGGAAGGACGGACACCGCTCACGCTTGAAATGAATGAGGCGTATGATTTAATCGCTTCTAAATCGGGATACTACGACAAGGGTAAAAAGATCAATTTGACACCTGAAGGCGAGTTCGTGAAGAAAGAGGAAGTATTGTACATTGATCCTTCACATCGTTTAACCGGACAAGTTGTTAATATCATGGGTGACGAACCAATTGAAGGAGCAATAATTACAATTGCACAGGATGGACAAACGGTAGATGTTGCTTATTCTGACGGTCAGGGTAATTTTAAAGCCGATATACAGCCGGATCATAATTACCTGGTTACGGCAGAAGCTGATAATTTCTTCGGAACTGACGTTGAGTTTTCAACAGCGGGTATGGAACCGGGAGAACTGTTCTATTACTTCCAGCTTTATCCGCTTGATGCCGGAACACGTATTGGCTTGAACAATATTTACTACGATTACGACAAATCCAATATCAGACCCGATGCAGCCCGTGTTTTGGATCGCATGGCTGAGACTTTGATCAAATACGAGGACATTGAGATTCGTCTCGAATCGCATACCGACTGCAGAGGTACCGATCACTACAATCAACTGTTATCTGAGCGCAGGGCTAAGGCAACTTTAGACTATTTGGTTCGTAAAGGAATAGACAAGTCTCGCATTGAAGCCATAGGTTATGGTGAGACTAAACCTGTAAACGAATGTGTTGATGGAATTGATTGCCCCGAGGAAATGCACCAGGAAAACAGACGTACAGTATTTGAGATTGTAAAATCTAAAGCGACAAAGAAAACAGAGAAATAAAGATTTGAGTTGCTGCGTAAGCACTTTCGTTTAGTCTAACATGGGGGTCTGCCAGAGGGCAGGCCTCTTTTTTTATGCAAAAACTAATTAAATAGTTAAAAAACTATAAAATTAGTTTGAAAACTATGAATTTAGTTGTATGTTTGTTTCATCATATCAAATCTTAAAAAGTAAAACTTATGAAACAGACCAACAGAAACGACACCGAACCATGATTTTTTTTGATCTCAAAAACTAAAAAATTAGTTTCAAGACGAATCTTTTAGTTACATTTAAACGTCAAAAGAATAAAGCAAGTAATTATGATTAAAGAGTTAACTAAAGCAGAAGAGCAGGTGATGCAGATTTTATGGAAGTTGGAGAAGGCTTTTGTAAATGACATTCTTGAAAAAATGAGTGACCCCAAGCCGGCTTACAACACCGTTTCAACCATTATCCGTATTCTGGAAAAGAAGGGCTTTGTTGATCATGACGCTTTTGGAAAGACCCATCGGTATTTCCCGCTTGTTTCCAAGCGCGATTATACCAAAGCCTACTTAAAAACCTTTTTGAGCAACTACTTTGGAAATTCATTTCAGGAGATGGTTTCTTTCTTCGCAAAGGAAGATAAAATGAGCCTTGCGGATCTGGAAGAACTAATGAATGAAGTGGGGAAGGATCTCGAAACCGAAAAACCGGATGATCATGTTTGATTTTGTCAACTACATCTACGAATCGGGTGTCAGTCTGGCGCTTTTTACCGTGTTGTATTTCCTGTTTTTGCAACGAGAAACATTCTTTCGGGTTAACCGGATTTTTTTGCTCTTTGCACTGTCTTTTTCCGTGTTACTGCCGTTAATTCATCTGCAGGTGTTGGAGGCACAGCCTGTAATGCTGGGTGAGATTAAAGTTACACCATATCCAAATTTACTCGAGACAATATCCGTTTATGGCAATCAGGTAAATACAAGTATTGTAACACGTTTGTCAACTAGTACTTATGTGGTAATGGCATACGCTATTGGAACCGTTTTTTTTCTGTTACGTCTGTTGTGGCGGATTGTGCAGATTGTTCGGTTGATTCGTTCAAATGATGTTATTCTGAAGGATGGCGTTAAGCAAGTTATACTGGATGGTGATGTTACACCTTTTTCTTTCCTCTCTTTTGTGTTTGTGAGTAAAAATCTCAACACTCAAGCCGGATGGGAAAAGATGCTGATACATGAGCTGGAACACGTTCGGCAGCGACATTCATTCGATATTTTGGTACTGGAAATCTTATCCGTTTTTTTTTCAATGGTTCAATCCGTTGTTTTGGTTACTAAAAAGGTTACTACGCGAAAATCATGAATACCTGGCCGACAAGGCTGTATTGGAGCATGAGAAAAATCCCGCGAATTATAAAAAGTTGCTTTTGCAGCAATTTGTTGGGCCACAGTTGGACGTGGCAAACAACTTCAACTATTCATTAATCAAAAAACGAATTCAAATGATGTCACAAATAAAATCTTCAAAATT
>QKAV01000088.1 GCA_003247185.1 Crocinitomicaceae bacterium | reverse complement strand
CGATGCAGGATTTACTGGAACTCGATGGTAAACATCGGATGAATACTCCGGGAACGGTTCAAGATAACTGGGAGTGGCGGATGGATTGGAAAATGCTGAAGAAGTCACATCGGGAATTCCTGCAGGGATTGACAGAGAAATATAATCGGGTAGTTGCAGACTAGCTGATTATGTTCGTTTTTGCTTTCAATCAGGGGATTTCGTCCTGTTAAATTCTAGATGAATTCCAATAGTGCATCCATAAAGAGCTTTGGTTGCTCAGCATGAAGCCAATGGCCGGCATCAGGTATCGTTTTAATTTGCGCTTCAGGATAAATTTCCCTGATTAGCTTTTGGTCGTCCTCGCTGATGTATTGTGATTTTGCCCCTCTAATAAATAAAACCGGGTAGGTTAAAATTGGAATACGATCTTCGATCCAGCGCAGATTCATGCCGCTTATAATCTCGTCAAGGGAGTCGTTTAGAAGTTCAACATTAATCCGGCAGCGGAATTGATTCGTTTCTCTGTCTTGGTAGATACTTTTAAGTAGGAACATCACCAGGTCTTTGTCGCCTAATTTCAGTGTTAGAAAATTGGCAATGTCATCTCTGGATTTATATTCAGCGCAATTGTCATTGAGCTCAATTAATGTTTCCAGAATTAACTGGTGTTGGTAGAACTGGCTGTTTTCACCAAGCGCCATGTAGTCTTTGGGAGCAATATCGGCAATAATCAATTTCTCGACTTTCTCCGGATAGTCGGCGGCAAAAAGCATCGCTGTTTTCCCGCCCATACTATGGCCGATGACTATTGCTTTGTCAATGTTTTGCTGGTCGAAGAATTTAGCCAGATCTTCCTTCATTGACTCGTAGGTATGTTCCTTTGTGTTTGGGGACCTGCCGTGATTCCGCTGATCGATAAGATACACGTGGTGATTAGCCCCGAGTTTTTTACCTACTGTGAGCCAGTTATCTGAAGAACCGTAAAGTCCGTGGATAATGACTATTTTTTTTCCATGACTACCTTCTTCCCGAAAAAATAAATTCATGAATTAGGGCTTAAGACATTCCAGATATTCGCGAATCGTTTGGTGAAGTCCCATGTAAAGGGCATCTGCGATCAAGGCATGACCGATCGAAACTTCATCAATATAAGGAATCATATCAACCAGATACTTCAGATTCTTCAGGCTAAGATCATGGCCTGCGTTTATTCCAAGTCCCAGTGATTTTGCAACTTTCGCTGCCTGAACAAAAGGGGCTACTGCCTTTTCCGGATCAATAACGTACATGCTCGCATAAGGCTCTGTGTACAATTCAATCCGATCGGCACCAACTTCCTTTGCTCCTTCAACCATTTTGGTATCCGGATCGACGAAAATGGACGTTCTGATGCCATGTTGCTTGAGTTCTTTGATTACATCACGAAGAAAATCAGCGTCTTTCAATGTGTCCCATCCATGGTCAGATGTAAGCTGTCCCGGCTTATCCGGAACCAATGTTGCTTGATTGGCTTTTACATCGACAACCAATTTCAAAAAATCTTCACTCGGATAGCCTTCAATGTTTAATTCGGTGTAAATGTGAGGCTTAATGTCATACACGTCTTGCCTGCGGATGTGGCGTTCGTCTGGTCTGGGATGAACGGTAATGCCTTCAGCTCCAAATTTTTGACAGTTAATAGCCGCTTCAACAACATTGGGAACCGATCCTCCGCGAGAATTTCGCAGTGTTGCTATTTTATTTATATTTACACTAAGTCTGGTCATAACAATTAATTCGAACCGCAAAGTTAAGATTTAATTGGTTTAACAGGAAAATTAAGAATAAAAGAATTGTTAGCACGCGAACTCATATCAGAAGTAATTCCGGCATTGCGCCTGACAGACAATGGTCAGCGAGCCTTAAACTGGATGGAAGTATTCCGCATCGCACATTTGCCGGTGGTGGATGAGCATAAGTATATTGGTCTTATTTCAGACAAAACGATCTATGATCTGAATTTGAATAACACGATCATGGACGAATGTCGCGATCATATGTTACTGCCTCACGTGCACTCAAATCAACATATTTACGAGGTTGTCTCGATTGTCTCTGAATTGAAGTTGTCACTGGTTCCTGTCCTGGATGAAAATCACCAATACACCGGGGTGATTACGGTTAACGATCTGGCACATAAATTCGCTGATTTGGTTGCCGTAAAAGAACCCGGAGGTGTGATCGTTTTGGATCTGAATCCGGTGGATTACTCGCTTGCCCAGATAGCCCAGATTGTGGAAGGGAATGATGCCAAGATTCTGAGCCTCTATGTTGCAAAGGCAGGTGATACAAATGAGATTACCGTGACATTGAAGGTGAATCAATTAGATTTATCAGGGATTATTCAAACCTTTACCCGATACGACTACAAAATCAGGTCAGTGTTCATGGATGAGTCTCTTCTGAAGAACATGTATGATGACCGTTTTGAATTGTTGATGAAGTACTTGAATATATAGCAATCATCATGACGAACATTGCAATTTTTGGCCTCGATATAGATGCTTCATTCCTGCCGGATTTAATCCGCCTTTTTAGTTTATTGCACGAAAGGAATGTTAAGATTTACATCTACAAAGCATTCTTGGAGACGATTCGGAATCGATGTCCCGAAATGCCGGAGGTGGCGGGTGTATTCAATTTTGGGAATGAATTACCTGAGAGTACCAAATTCTTGTTTAGTATTGGCGGAGATGGTACGCTTTTGAAATCCATGTTGTTGCTGAAAAACAAGTCCATTCCTGTAATTGGAATTAACACTGGGAGGCTTGGTTTTTTGTCGGCCATTTCGCGAGACGATATTGATGTTGCAGTACAAATGCTGATGAATGACGATTATGGAATCGAAGAACGGTCTGTTTTGCGCTTGGAGGAGGGGAGAGATATGTTTGGCGATTTCAATTATGCGTTGAATGAGATTACCGTAACAAAGATGGATAGTTCTTCCATGATTAGTATCCATACTTATCTGAATGATGAATATTTGACTACCTATTGGGCTGACGGCGTTATCGTTAGTACACCAACCGGGTCGACCGCCTATTCGTTGAGTGTTGGCGGACCCATTTTACCGCCACATGCCAAAAACTTTATAATTACACCAATTGCACCACATAATCTTACCATGAGGCCGATTGTGGTTCCGGATGATACGCGCATCACGCTCAGCGTCGATGGTCGGGGGCATCAGTTTCTTTGTTCACTCGATTCAAGGTCACAGGCCGTTAGCTTTCCGGGGAGCGTAACAATAAGCAAAGCAAACTTTCATGTCAAAACAATCAAGCTGCCAGGACATGGATTTTTCAATACCTTGCGCAACAAATTGATGTGGGGAACTGACCGTCGAAATTAATCCGGAAGCTTAACAATTTTTAACCTGAATTTGGGTTTTATAGTATGCGGCAAGCATGATGTTTTGAGAATTATATTACTTTTGTAGCCTTTGAAAGGTTTTATGTTCAGATGTTAACGGAATGCTTGAACATCTTGCACTACAGCCGTTTTTTCAATCCTGTCATTTAAATTGATTGTAAATGAAAAGATCGCTTTTGGTGGCCATGTGCCTGTTCCTTTTGCAATTTGTACAAGCGCAGCAACGGACTGCTGACATTGGCCTTTGGGGAGGCCTGGGGACTTACTCAGGCGATATGACGGAAGTCGAAACAAATAGTTCTTTGGGACCAGCTGCCGGAGTTTTTTTGCGGTATAATTTTAATCCGCGCTACTCGGTTCGTGGTTCTTTTATGCTGGAAAGAGTGAAAGCTTTGGGGGAATTTGAGTCATCTCCCTGGGAATTCGGTAAGACTGTTTCGGATGTTTCAGCGATGTTTGAATTTAACTTCTTTAAGTACATCATCGGTAGTTCAAAACACACGATAACAACTTATTTGATTGGAGGATTAGGTATGAGTTTTTATCCCTACGACTTTGATGCAGACTCGTTGAACGCCGTTGGAGCATATGTCGATCCGGAAGGTAAGGATGAGAATTTAGCCGCATTGAATATTCCATTTGGGTTCGGATTTAAGTTCAATATTGGGGAACGATGGAGTGTTGGATTGGAAACACAGTTTCGCAAGTATTTTGACGATAGACTGGATAATTTGAATGATCCGAGAGCAGCAGTTAATCCGGCGAACTTAGAATTGACGAAGTACAATAGTACACTTCATAATAACGACTGGACCTACCATTTAGGGGTGCATGTCTGCTATCGGTTTTATCAAGGGGGCAAGAAGTGTCCCGCGTATGATAATATAAATTAGAATGACGCTAAAAGAAAAACTTAATACTGACAAAATTCCGCAGCACGTCGCCATTATTATGGATGGAAACGGCAGATGGGCCGCAATGCACGGCAATGAACGTTTTTTCGGACATGAGCAGGGTGTTGAGTCGGTGCGCTCAGTTTTGGAAGGAGCCAGTGAAATAGGAATCAAGTATCTTACCCTTTACGCATTTTCTACAGAAAACTGGTCAAGACCGAAAGCTGAAGTTGATGCCTTGATGGGCTTGCTGGTGCACGCTATTAATGCGGAGACAGAGTCACTCAAGAAAAAAAATGTGAAATTGAGCATGATTGGTGATTTCGACAGCTTGCCGGACGAGGTACAGCAAAAGCTGGAATGGTCGATTAATGAGCTCAAAGATTGCACTGGGGTGAATCTGATTCTTGCGCTAAGCTATAGCTCGAAGTGGGAGATCACCGAGGCAATCCGAAAGATCGCGGAGGATGTTCAGGCGCAGAAGTTAAAAACTGAAGATATTACTAAAGAACTAATCGATAAATATTTAGCTACGAATGGAATTCCCGATCCTGAGTTGTTAATAAGAACTAGCGGGGAAAACCGGTTGAGTAACTTCTTGTTATGGCAAGTTGCTTATTCCGAATTTTATTTCACACCGGTGCTATGGCCTGACTTTACCAAAGAACACTTATTTGAGGCCGTTTACGACTATCAAAACAGAGAACGTCGCTTTGGAAAAACCAGTCAACAAATTGTGAGCTAAACAACAAACAGGAGATGCATAAAATCAAGATCTTATTCGTGTTCTTAATTTTGAGCTTAACGACTTTTGCTCAGGACGAAGGAACAAACTTTTCGATATACTATTCAAGTCCAAAAAAATACACGATAGAAGACATTGAAATCGTTGGTATTCGTTATTTGGATACCAATGTGTTGATACAGGTGTCCGGATTGAGCGTAGGACAGGAAATTACAGTCCCCGGAGAGGATATTTCCAACTCGGTGAAAAAACTTTGGGGGAATCAGATGTTCTCCGATGTCAAAATTGAAGCAACGAAAGTTATTGGCGACAAAATTTGGCTGCGTATTCACCTGCAGGAAAGACCCCGTTTGGGTGATGTTAATTTTTACGGTGTTTCGAAGTCAGAACGGGATGACATAACTAAACGGGTATTGTTGTTGAAGGGGAGTCAGGTTACTGATAACCAGTTGAATAATGCGGAACGGATTATTGCCAGTATTTTTCACGAGAAAGGATTTTTGAATACCGTAGTAAATATTGTTCAACGCGACGATACCACACAGGTAAATAGTGTGATTCTTGATATTAATGTCGATAAAAAGGAGAAAGTTAAAGTTGAGGAAATCGTTTATCACGGTATCGAGAATCTGAAAGTCGGTACGCTGAATAAGGCGATGAAGAAAACCAACGAGCGAGGTATCAAAAATTTCTTCAAAACCAAAAAGTTCCTCGAGGACAAGTATAAGGAAGATAAAGGCAACATCATTGCGAAATATAATGAGAAGGGTTACCGCGACGCGACAATTGTTGCAGATACGGTTACACCTCTGCCCAATAGTCGAGTAAAATTGGATATTTACCTGGATGAAGGTGATAAGTATTATTTCGGAGATATTCGATGGATGGGGAATACAATTTATCCATCCGACTACCTGGCAGCTGTGTTGGGGGTAAAAAAGGGAGATGTATTCGATCAAAAGACGTTGAATAAGCGATTGAATGAAGATGAAGATGCTGTAAGTAACCTGTATTTGGATAATGGTTACCTGTTCTTCAATCTGGAACCAGTAGAGTCGAGCATCAAGGATGACACGATTAATTTTGAGATGCGCCTCTTTGAGGGAACTCAAGCTACGATCAATGATGTTATTATCGAAGGAAATACCAAAACACATGAGCACGTTGCTCGTCGCGAATTGAGAACATATCCGGGAGATTTATTCAGCAAGGCATTAATTATTCGTTCGGTGCGTGAATTGTCTCAGTTAGGGCACTTTGATCCCGAAGCGATCAATCCTGTCCCAATACCGCATCAGGAAGATGGAACTGTAGATATTAAGTATGAGTTGCAGGAAAAGGCAAACGATCAGATTGAATTGTCTGGTGGTTGGGGAGCCCGTATGTTCGTTGGAACAATTGGCTTGCGTTTTTCTAACTTTTCTGTGCGCAATATCTTCAATAAGGAGGCTTGGCGCCCCCTGCCAACGGGAGATGGACAAACACTCAGTATTCGTGCTCAAACGAGTGGCAAGTTTTATAATTCATACAGTGTCTCATTCGTTGAGCCTTGGTTGGGCGGTAAGAAGCCGAATTCTTTCTCAGTTTCGTTTTCCAGATCTAGAATTAACTATTCTGCGAATAACTATTATAACAGTGCTTATAGCCCTTATGGACGCTATGGTGGGTATGGAGGATATGGTTATGGTGGGTATGGCTACGGAGGCTACCCTTATGGAGGCTATGGTTATGACTCCGGTTACGGTTACAATTATGATTTTGAAGAAACTTCAAATGATCAGATTCAGGTAACATCATCATTAGCACTGGGTTACGGTTATCGCTTAAAATGGCCGGATGACTATTTTACGATGTATCACGAAGCCTCATTTCAATACTACAAACTGCAGAATATGGCAAACTATTATTATTTCTTGAGTGACGAGAATGATGATGGTAGCGGACAGTTTAAAAACCTTAGCTTTAAAACGACTATAGGTCGGAATTCGGTCGATCAGCCGTTGTACCCCAGAGGTGGATCAGAGTTCTCTCTTGCGTTGCAATTTACACCTCCGTTTTCTCTGTTTAGCGGGATCGATTACAGTCGCCCGGATTTGACGAGTGAGGACAGGTATAAATGGATTGAATACCACAAATGGAAGTTCAAAGGCTCATGGTTTACGCCGCTGTCGAAAAACAGAAATTTGGTATTGCACACGCAGGTTGAATATGGGTTCCTTGGATATTACGACAAAAACAGACGATCACCTTTCGAGCGTTTCCGTGTTGGTGGTTCAGGTATGTCAGGCTATAATTTCTATGGTGCGGATATTGTGTCGCTACGTGGTTACCAGGACTATAGCTTAAGCCCGACAACAGGGTCAAATATGTATGATAAAGTGACGTTAGAGTTGCGTTATCCGTTAACATTGAAACCTTCAGCAACAATCTATATGCTTGGCTTCCTTGAAGCCGGTAATGCCTGGATGGATTTTAAAGATTACAACCCGTTCAACCTGAAAAGGTCGGCTGGTATTGGTGCCCGGATCTTCTTGCCGATGTTCGGATTGATGGGGATTGACTGGGGATACGGTTTTGACGATATAAACGGGGATAAGTCTGTTGGAGGAAGTCAGTTCCACTTTGTTATTGGACAGCAATTCTAATCAATAGCGATTTGGCTTGAATTTTGTTTTTGGAACATCTCAATAGAAACAATAAACGAGAGACCCATGAAAAAGATTTTACTCATTGTTGCCTTATTGGTTGCCGTAGGAACGGCCAAGGCTCAGAAATATGCGTTCGTTGATACGGATTATATACTGGAGAATATCCCGGCTTATACGGCAGCACAACAACAATTGGATCAGGTTTCAGGACAGTACCAAAAAGAGCTGGAAGCCATGCATGCAGAGTTGCAGAAAATGTACAGCGATTATCAAACGGAAGCTGTTCTTTTGTCCGACGACATGAAGCGCAAACGGGAAGATGTAATTATCTCGAAAGAAAAAGAATATAAGAACTTGCAACGCCAGTATTTTGGACCGGAAGGCGAGTTATTTAAGAAGCGTGAGGCGTTGGTTAAGCCGATCCAGGACGACATTTTTAATGCCGTTCAGGAGCTCGCCAATGAGGGCAGCTACGCAGTCATTTTTGACAAGTCTGGAGGTAGCTCCATGCTCTATACGAACCCTAAGTTTGACCTAAGCGACCAAGTACTGCAAAAGCT
>QKAV01000212.1 GCA_003247185.1 Crocinitomicaceae bacterium | reverse complement strand
CTTAAATAAAGATGACTTTATAGATTCTCTAATGTATTTGGTTAATATCTAATATATTTCAACTTCGAATAATTTAAATTTACCTTGCTTGAATAATAACTAGGACGTATTAAATTTCTTTCCTGGATATAAGTACTGTTTCAATATTCCAATGCTTCTAAAATTGATAATATTTTGATTCTATGAATGATATAATTTACTCATATTGCACAGAGGTATCGATATTTCCACCTGCCACTAAATCGCCGTGAGTTTCCCTCCGTGAAACTCCATAAAAAGATGAGTTATAGGTGACTTCAAAATGTTTTTTGATACAGTCATCTACATCATCAGGATAACCACTATTATCTTCGCCAGAATACCATTATTATTGTTTGGTCATTCAGTAACAACAAACGGGGGAGTACTTTTGAGAACTCCCCCGTTGTTTATAGATTGCTCATCACGATACCTTAATATTCAGAATTACTACCAAGATGTTATGAGATTACCCGAAATGGACTCTCCGCAAACCATTTTGTTTTTAGAGTATACTTGGAGAAATATTCAGATTTTTTCTAGCTGCCATATTAAGTTTGTAAGTAAGTGTTATTTCGTGGGAGTTGACTCCCATTACGTAATTCGACATTGTCGCATTCATCACGTCGTAACTATAGGCGAGCACAAAGCTTTTGTGATCAAAACCTAACATAAGAGCTATCGCATCAGACGTACGATACCAGACCCCTAGTCTAAGTTTCGATGATTCACCAAAATGATAGTCAAAATACGATCCCAAGGCTAAATTTTGATTATTCGCCTGATTGACATAGCGAACATTCGGAATAAAATCCAATTTGGAATCTCCACCTTTTATCTTTACACCTGATTGGAAACCGAATGTCATAGGTAAATTTCCCTGACCATCGGTAAAGGTCTGATTTGGTCTATTCATGTGATATACTGAAACACCGGCATACGCATTCAACTTTGCGTTCGATTCGTTCATGTACCACATGATTCCACATCCAACATCTGCATAGCCCGACTTGTTTCTTGTGATGTTCGCGCTGGTTGCGTTTGAAGCATTGTACGTTCCAAGAACATATTGGTCATCAAAAGTCAGGGAGGCTTGATCAAGAGACAACTGACCGTAGCCACCAATCAGTGCTAAACTTATATGATCAGATTCGCTAATCTTTAAATTGTACCCAACCGATAGATCAAAGTTCATTTGGTTAAAGGCACCGTATTTATCGTTTATTGCGGAAAAACCAATGTCAATTTTCTGACCATCTCCTCCAAAGTAAATTGGGTATGCAAGCGTCATGGTGGCGGTATTGAATCCATTTTGGACAACTCCCCATTGCTGTCTATAGTTAAGTATTGCTTTAAAATCTGAGTTCATTCCAAGAAAAGCCGGGTTGGTTTTTAATGGATTACTGTAAAAGCTTTGTGTATACTTCAAGTCCTGGGCGTTCAGATTACAACTAATCAACGAGGCTAAAAGGAGCACTATTGTGTATCTTAAATTCTTCATAGCGAAAGTTTTATCTTAATAAATTAATGAGTCCTGAGTCATGAACTGGAGTTCCATCAGAGAGCGTACCTTGAATATCATAGACATAGGATCCTTCTGGTAAGTCCTCTCCGGTTACTTGTCTTCTACCATCCCATCCTGTTTTTAAGTCGGAGGTATAAAAGAGGATTTCTCCATAGCGATTGTAAATCCTGAATTCAAAATCCTGAATACCTTCTCCTCTCACATAGAATACTTTGTTTGAAGATGCGTCAGGCGTAAACGCTGTTGGTGTCCAATAAGAAGGGATAAGAACTTCAATGTTTACGGAATCGTAGTTAATACATCCATAAATATCAATGACTTCCACCACATAAGTCGTCGTTACTTCCGGTGAAGCCAAGGGATTGTATATTCCAGAGCTAGTTAATCCAACTATTGGATACCATTGGTATTGAACTCCTCCCGTTGCTATGAGCTGGGTACTTTCTCCTACGGTAATCGTATCATCCTCTCCTGCATATGCATCAGGTAATTGATGAACGATAATTGTCACCTCATCGGATTCCGATGGACAGTTATAATCATTCCAAACAGTTAATACGTATGTCGTGGTACTATCGGGAGTTACTATTGGGTTAGAAGCCGAAGTATCTGATACGAAAAGACTCGGTGACCATGAATAGAATTGACCTTCAATTAATCCTGCTCCGATTTGAATGGATTCGTTTCTACAAATTTCCTCATCCACTCCGGCATTGGCTACAACGGGGGAGAGCATCGTTACCGAAACAGAGTCTAAGTTTTCACATCCCGTTGTTGCATCAATTACTGTTACTGTAAAGTTGGAGATCGAAGCAACAGGGGACACAATAGGGTTTGAAACAGAAGGATCGTCCATAACCAAAGGGTTAGACGGGAACCAGGAATACGAATAGCCCGCAACGTTGCTTGTTCCAATTTGAACTGTGCCGTTGGGACAAATAGTCGTGTCTTCTCCGGCATAAGCAACAGGAAGATCATAGATAAAAATAGAAGCCGTGTCAGTTTCTGTACAATGCTGATCAGAAACAGTCAGAGTAACCACTTTGCTACCTCCTGAGGTATATAGAATGTTTACAGGGTTTTCAGAAGTAGAACCAACGGGAGATGCGCTTTGTCCGAAGTCCCAGCTATACGACCAGTTGTTACCTGTTGTTCCCGTGTTGGTGAAGTCAATAGCGCTGTTCATGCATTGTGGAGCCGTTGAACTAAAACTTACCGTTGGGGTTTGGTGAATTGTAATCGTGTTTGAGATACTGTCACTACAAACACCATCAGAAATAATCAGTTGAATTTGTTTGGTTCCCGAAGTTGAATAAATGATTCCGGCAGGATTCTCAGCAACAGAAGTCGCCGGTGTAGCTCCAGAACCAAAATTCCACGAATAGTTCAGTCCGGATTGCCCCAGATTCGTATAATCAACATTTAATCCTGTACACTGAGGAGCTGTTGAGACGAAGTTTACGACTGGATTACACATACAAGTGGTGTAAGATTGAACTGATTGAACATTCGTTCCAGGGACTGTGTTATTACCATTTGTTCCGGTGTTTCCTCCAGAGTTCGTATTTGGTGAGTATGTAATTTGCGCTATTGTGGGACTTGTTTGCGAACAGAGGGTGTTTCCACTGGCATCTGTCTTTACGAGATACATATCCCAATCTCCCGAACCGAAACTTCTGGTGCGTCCACCAATTAAGTATCCGTTATCCGGCATTTGAACAACACTTGATCCTACTTCATCATTTAAACCTCCAAATGTTTTACTCCATTGCAAAACTCCAGATGCATCCGTCTTGAGAAGCAGGGCATCGCTTCCTCCTGAACCGAAACTGTTCGTTTCTCCGGATATTATGAAACCTCCATCTACCGTTTCTTTTACATCGTATCCTCGATCAGAGCTCGCTCCACCAAACATAGTTGACCATTGCAAATTACCGTTGAGATCTGCTTTCAACAAAACAACATCCCAATTCCCCGGACCAAAATCATCAGAATACCCAGTCATGATATATCCTCCATCGGACGTTTGTTGTAGGGCATATCCATATTCGTTATTTCCTGTTCTGAATATTGAGGTCCAGCTCAGTCCACCCGAGGCATCTACTTTAATTAGATACATATTGAAACCGCCCCCACTGATTTCTGTCCACCCGCTGACCGCATAACCACCGTCTGAGGTTTGAATAACATCTTCACCGGCGTCGTCGTTTCCTGTACCAATGGTTTTGGACCAGTTAAGTGCACCATTCGAATCAGTGTTTAACAGATAGACGTCCCAACCACCTGAACCCGATCTTGTTCTCCCGGTTACAATATAACCTCCGGTAGTTGTTTGCTCGACTGACAAGCCTTCATCATTGTTACCGCCGCCATAGGTTCTGCTCCACACTTCATTTCCAGCGGCATCTAGTTTAAGTAGGTATAGATCTCGTCCACCAGATCCAAAGTCTGTAACACCAGTGACGATATACCCACCGTCACTGGTTTGTTTAATGTCGTATCCTTGATCATCTTGATTCGTGTTTCCGTAGATTTTACTCCACAGAACGTTTCCATTTGCATCTAATTTTGATACAAACAGGTCCCAATTTCCAGCACCAAAACTATCAGATCTACCTGTCATTACATAGCCTCCATCAGACGTTGGTTCTGCGGCTAAACATCTTTCCTCAAAAGAACTGCCTTGAGCTTTTTGAAAGGTCAGACCTTGCGAATAGGAAAATACTGTCCCCATGCACGCTACCAGAGTGGTGCATGCTTTTACTCGTATTTGTCTCATAATTACTTATTTATTGATTACTATTTTTTGAACTGCCGACATTTTGTTCTCATCTTGAATTTGGAGGAAATAGATTCCTTGAATCAAGGTTTGACAATCAATCTTCACGTTGTTGTTACCTGACGTATTCCATACTTTTACGGCTTCTCCTTGAGCGTTACTTAGAACAAAAGAATATTCCTTGTTATCAGGTAAGCTAATTGTTGTTGATGATGATGTTGGGTTCGGGTATATTTGAACATTCAAGTTGCCGTCAATTTTCTGGACCGAATTTGGAGGATCAATGCCGTAAATAAAAATTGTACCGTTCAGACCGCAGTACCATCCTAATGATTCATTTCGCATAGTCAGTGAAGTAATATCTTCAGTTGTTCCGCTTACTTCAGGTATCCAATTGGCGCCAGCGTCGATTGTTTTTAACACCGTTCCAGCGGTGCCAACGGCCCAACCCGTGGTATCGTTTACAAAAGATACGTCATTGAGGTCTTCTTGAGTGCCGCTGTTTTGTGCATTCCAGGAAAGTCCCCAGTTGTTAGTAAACAGAATCTCTCCTGCAGTACCCACTACCCATCCTGTAGAATCATTTACAAAATAGACTGCATTTAAATCTCTCTGAGAATTGCTGTTGAGGTAATTCCAGTTGTTACCCCCGTCAGTGGTACTAATAATTATTCCCGCTCGACCAACAATGTATCCGTTTGTGTTTGTAGTAAAGAAAACACCTTCTAAATGGTCTCCTGCATTTGTGCTGATGTCGACCCAATTCGTGCCGCCGTCCGTTGTTCTCATTACAAAATCGTTGCGTCCGACAGTCCATCCGTTGTTAACATCGGAGAAGTGAATATCGGCAAGCCTTTCAGGAAGAGGGGAGAATTCTGTCCAGGATGCTCCGCCATCGACAGTGGAAATTATAAGTCCATTCCCAGATAACTTATTTCTTCCAACTGCGAATCCAATGCTTGTGTTGTGGAAGTAGCTTCCCATAATCTGATAAATTGGACTTCCCATGTCCACTTTATTGTAGGTAAACCCTTGGTTTACGCTTTTTAACTCGACGCCGGAAGCATAGCCACCTAGAATATCTGTGGAGTCTCCGAAGGTCCAACCTACATTATTGCTTACGTAGAATATTTCATTTAAGTCCGAAGATGTATTCGAATTTTGGGGCCACCAGGTTTGAGCAAGGCCAAAGTTGCATGCAAATACCATTGCAGCAATGCTCGTAAAGTAGACATGTTTCATAAGTACGTATTTTAGGATTAGTACTTATAGGAGTAAAGTGGTCCCTAAAAGGTTGGTTTGGGAACAAAATAAATCTAGAATCTGTATATCAATCCGGTCTTCAATCCCAATGAATACGGGAAGATACCAGTGTTGGATAAGGAATATAGCGACAGCCGCATCGATGGTACTACGGCAAGTGACAAATGACTCGAAAGGTCGTATTCCAACCCGAATCCAATGGTTCCTTGTAAAATAGAGGATTTCGTTGGTGCTGAGCTGATAACTTTAGAGGATTGGAAATTACTATTTCCTTCGATTTGTACGATTTGTTTCCTGTGGATCAGATAATTGTATGAAAGACCTACGGAGACGTTGTAATGAAGTTTATTCCCGCCCCACAGGTACTGAAAGGAAACAGGAATTCTTATATAACTGAACTGATCACTTGAGTTAATCGTTAACGTAACGTTTTCCTCCTCTGCTTCGGATTCTTCAATATCATCGTCGTATTCAAGTTCGTATGTTCCGAATGAGGTTTCAAATTCCCATTTGTTTTCTAGTGTGTCAGCCAAAATATTCAAGGTATTTTGAAAATGTTGTGTATGTCGTTGGAAGCAAAGACCACTGCTAATTTGTATATGCTCAGATACATCATAACGCCCTGTTATTCCGAAGCCTAAATTTAAACTTCCTGACTCCGTGTCTTTATTTATTGATGAACCGGCACTTGTCGATAAAAGTCGATCCGTGTATTCCGGTTGAAGCAGAATCATTATTGAAAATCTCCGTTTAGACTTTGTTACGTCCAAAGCAGACTGTAACTCGTTGTCAAGAATAGGAATCGGATCGACATTATTCGAATTCACTTTTTCCGCGTCAATTCCTTCAGAAGGTGCCTCGGCCGGTTCTATTTCTTCGTTATGATTCGATGAAGTTAAATTCTCCACATTAGCTTCATTTTCATCACGTTTTGGGGCATTCACACCTTTGAGGGTGTCGGTACTATTATTATTAGGTGTTACGTTTGTAACGACCATTTTTGTCGCACTGCTCTTATTCGAAATTTTTCTTGTTGCGTCATTCGATAGGTTTGAATTTCCCCTTGTAGTAGTCTGTTTAGTGTCAGGAATCAAACCAGTCACTATCTTTTGTATCGAGGTGTCATCATTTGATTGTTCCATTTTTAAACCAACAGCTTCTCGGTAGGCACTGTTTTGTGTGTTGTTCTCGTTTGGATTTGAAGGTGGCAACGAGACAGTGTTGGAACCGAAAAGTGACTCTTTAGCCATGGGAGAATTGCCTTTTATTTCGTTCTCAGGTTCATGTTGTTTTGTGAATTGAATAGGCTTTGAATTCGGTGTTTCATTACTTTCCCAATAGAGAAAACCAATTCCAAAGAAAATTAGAATTGCGATGAGTAATACAGAAGAAATCCAATAAAAAATACCGCGTCGCCGGCGACCGCTATTTGGATCTTCAAGGTTGTCATTAATTGAATTCCAGAGATCATCAGGAGGATTAACCGAATCCTTTCCGAATCTATCTCGAATCAATCGATCAAATTCATCATATTTCTGTTTCTCACTCACGGATTATCCAATTTTTTTTTGAATAGCATTATCTTCAAACGTTGCAATTCTATGCAACGCTTCGATCAACATCTTTCGTGCATCAAAAAGTTGAGATTTCGATGTGCCAATGGAAATATTCAACTTCTCAGCGATTTCCTGATGAGAGTATCCTTCAATCACAAACATATTGAAAATCTCTCTTCTCCCGTTAGGTAGCTCCTGTATTAGCTTTCTTAATTCTCCTAATTCAAGATCGCTGATTGCATCATTAATATGGTTGTCATAATTTATTACTTCATCAATATTTTTTGTCATATAATTTTTGCGCCTATCTTGAAGGTAGTGAATGGATGTATTGACAAAAATTCTCTTAATCCAGCCACTGATCGCTTTTGGGTCCTTTAATTGACCAATGTTTTTGTAAATAAGATAGAAAGATTGCTGGAAAATTTCCTCTGCATCCTCTTTATTACCGGTATAACGATAACATAGAGCCAGCATTTGCCCGGAATACAGGTCGTACAGTATTTTACGTGCTTTATTATCACCTTTGATACAGCCTTTTACAACACTATTTAAATTTGGTTGTTCGATATCTTATTGTATATAGGATTAAAGAGTAGAAAAAAGGTTGGGTCCGTAATGATTTTATAAAACAAAATATAAAGTAGCACCTTGAATGCAGCTTGTAGATTTCGCCGGTAGTTAATTATAGTTCATAACGAAAGGTCTTTAATGAAGGAACGAAGAGGAGATGAAATTGGTTGGAAATCCTCCTCATTACTTCGATTTCAACAAAGCACTACTTGCGAAGACGAGGACTCATCCGGGAAGGTCGTTAAGTCCGACGTACGACGACGGGTCGTCGGTTCGCTCCTAACGAAAATTATAGTCACAAAAAAAGGCCTTACTCTCAAGTAAGACCTTTGGGTGGAAGATCGGTCTCAAGAGCGAACGCAGTTCGTGAAGAGGAGCTTTCGGTCTGAAAAGACCGAAAAAAGCGACGTACGACGACCGGTCGTCGGTTCGAAAATAAGTATATAAAAAAAGGCCCTAGTGAAAACTAGGACCTTTTGGGTGGAAGATGGGGCTAGGGTCGAACCGCTTTAAAGCTAAAATTCTGGAATTGGAGGATTTAGAATTTGAGTTATCCAACTTCGCTAAACTAGAAGCAGTTTCAAATTATATATGTTAACCTTCCGCGGCTAGGAAGC